>JBFJWO010000016.1:0-21115 GCA_041623575.1 Gammaproteobacteria bacterium | reverse complement strand
TCTCGTTCGCCGTGCAGACCGTGCTCAAGGGCGACGGCGAAGGTATCGACACCGACGCCGCCGACCCTTCCGACGAGCGTCCCGGGCGCCGCGCCGACACGGTCAACCCGCTGGTGCTGGTGGCCAGCTACACGGGCGACGGCTACGAGGTGCACCTCGGCTACGACGACCGCGCCCTGGTCAGCGACCAGGCCGATCCGCAGACCGGCCTCGGTGTGATCGTCGAGTTCGAGCCCGTCACCCTGGCGCTCAAGTACGAGACGGTGGGCGACAGTCGCGACAACGCCCGCGACGGTCTCAGCGCGACGATGTTGATCGCCACCTACAGCTACGAACCGCGTGGTTCGGTCGCGCTCGCCGTGCAGCAGATCGCCTACGACCACGAAGTCCCCCTGGCCCGTGAGGATCGCAGCGAGGTCGTAATCAACGCCTTCTATCGCCTGGGCGAAGACCTGTACTTCTTCGCCGAGGCGGCCGAGTACGACCTCGCCGACGGCCTCGGCGACTACACCGGCATCGGCGCCGTCTACAGTTTCTGAGGGTCCGCTAACCGCCGCTCCGGTGCCCGCCGCGGCCGGGGCGCGGTCTCCTTCGCCGCGTTCGATTCCCGCCGGCGTTCGGGCCGGTTGCGGCCACCCGCACCTGCGCCGACCTGTCCCCGTGCGCTGACCACCCGACCGCCGCAGTACGTCGTCATCCGCGCGCCGATCGCGCCGACCGAACGGCGTGCGCGGGCTCCCTTGCGCAACGGTCATGTTGAGACAAGCTACCGGTCATCTGGCGCGCGTAGCTTGTCGGTGTCCAGCCTCGACCGATCCCGCGGTCGCGGCGCCGGGGAGGCGCGTCGTGCGCGCTGCCTCCGCGAAGCTCATGATGGGGGAGGCACGAACATGAACGGCAGAACGACCTGGGTGGCCCTGACCGTCGTCGCGATGGCGACGCAAGCGGCATGTCTGGACAATGGCGGCAGCGACGAGGACGTCGCGGCGGACTTCGAGGAACTCGATGCCGCGGTGTGCGCACCGGACGGCGGCCCGTTCACCACCAGCATCGACAACCCGTACTTCCCCATGCCCGTCGGGCGTCAACTCGTTCTCGAGGGGCGCGAGGACGGGGAAAGCCTGCGTGTCGAGATCACCGTGCTCGATGAAACCGAGGAGGTGGCCGGGGTGACGACGCGCGTCGTTCAGGAAACCGAGTACGAGGACGGGGAACTGGTCGAGATCTCGCGCAATTTCTTCGTGCAGGCGCCGGACGGGACGCTGTGTTACTACGGAGAGGACGTCGACGACTATGACGAAGGCGTGATCGTCGGGCACGAAGGCGCCTGGCGCGCCGGAGTCGGGGCGAACGTGCCGGGGATCCTGATTCCCGGCATGCCGCGTGCCGAGACGAAGTTCTACCAGGAGTTCGCACCCGGTATCGCCGAGGACCGCTCCGCCGTGATCGAAGTGGGGGTCGCGATCACCGTGCCTCTTGGCACCTACGCGGACAGCCTGCACGCGATCGATTGGGACCCGCTCGACGGCGACGACAGCGGCGATGGCGAAGACAAGTACTACGCTCGCGACGTCGGGCTGGTGGTCGACGCCGAGGTGTCGCTGATCAGCTTCAACTAGAGCGGCGTGCACCTGCTGCTCCAGTGATCTGCCGGGCGGGGCACGACGACCCGCCCGGCCACGGCGATGCCCGCGCGCGCCCGGTTGCGCCGTCCTCAGAAGCGGCCCTTGGCCTCGACCACCAGCTGAAAGCTGTCGACGCGCTCGCGGGCGTCGAGCGGAAAGGCGAAGTCGACGTGCAGCACCTTGCCGCCGGTCTGGCGCGTGGAGACCAGGCGCAGGCCGAAACCGACGTCACGCAACGCGCGCGGTGCGCGCTGGCCGTCGAACCACGCGGCGCCGGCGTCGGCGAACAGCGCCGCCCCGAGACGCACGAGGCGCAGCGGGTACCAGTCGAAGAACCGCCGTTGCTCGGCGCTCAGCAGGTAACGGCGGTCGCCGGACTGGATGCGCAAAGGGTAGCCGCGCAGACCCGAGTCCCCGCCGAGCGTGTACTCGTTCTCGGGGAACAGGCTGTCGCCGAGCATCAGGTCGGCGGAGAAATAGCTGGTGTCGCGTACGCTTTGCGCGACGTACCAGCGCCCGGTCAGGCGCAGTTCGCCGTTGTCGACCCCGCTCTCGCCCAGCAACGCGCCGGCGCCGATGTCGAGCAGGCCGAGATGATTGCGCCCGGGCTGCACGCCCACGCGGTAGTCGACCGCCAGCACCAGCGCGTCGAGATTGGCATCGAACGCGCTGCTGCTCCAGCCGAGGCTCGCCTCGAGGTCGTGGCCGATCGCCACGTCCTCGACGGTTTCCATGCTCTGCAGGTTGGTGCGCTGGATGAACCGCTCCTCGACGTACTGGTAGGTGAACGAGGGATAGGACAGCACGCGGCGCGGCGGGCTCGTCGCCTCGTCGACGCCGGTGTAGCCGGTGTCCTCCCAGGTCCAGCCGATCCCGTAGCGGGTCGCGGCGCCGTCGGCCAGCCCGTCGGACCAGCCGTAGCGCAACGCGTAGCGATCCTGCGCCAGGTCGAGCTGCCCGGCGATCTCGCCGTCGCGGTAGGCCGAGTGGCGATACTCGCGCCCGAGGGCCTCGATCTCCCAGCTCAGGTTCCCGGTGAACCCGTAGAAGGGCCGGGTGAGCGTGACCTCCCGCAGTCCTCCGTCGCTGTTGTCCTGCCAGCGCAGGCCCAGCGCGTGACGGGAGTTGAACAGGTGACGGTCGCTGTAGCTCAGCTCGTTCTGGCGCCGGTCGATGCTCTTGCGTGCGGCGAGCGAGAGGTGCTTGCCGAAGCCGAGCAGGTTGGCCTCCTCGATCTTGTAGGAGTAGTAGGTGAACCCGCCGCGGCGCCCGATCGAGATCGCCGGCGTCAGCGACCAGTTGTCCGTGGTCTCGACGCGAACGTCGACGCGCTCGCCGCACACCCGCACGGGTTCGACGCTGACCCGGTGGATATAGGGGTTGGCGCGAATGCGCCGTTCGGTCTCGTGCAGGGCGCGCGCGCGATAGGGCTCGCCGGTGGCGAACAGCAGTTGCGGCTCGAGCACCGAGTCGCGCGTGCCGACGTGCAGGTTGTTGGCCAGCACGTGCAGCCAGGTGCCCTCGGCCGGGTCGTCGAGGTCGAACACGTTGCCGGTGCGCACGTCGATCTCGCCGACACTGAGCGGCGCCGCGCCGGCGCTCCCGGATTGCGCCCACGGCCGGCATTCCGTCGCCGCGGCAGGGGTTGCCAGCAGCCACGCGGCAAGGTGGCAACCGACGAGAATGCGGCGGCCAGTATCCACATCCGGGTTCGTCGCAGGGCCCGTGCGTGGAACCGACACCGCAGGGCGTGCACGGGTTCTCCGTCCTGCGGGTCGTGCAGCAGGCGGCCCGGGGTGTAGCCGCGCCGTGCCGCTCGCCGGGCGCCCGCCGCGGGCGGGTCGCCGGCACCGGGGCACCAATGCCCCGGGTCGACCCGGACAGGGAACGCCAAGGGTCAACAGACACTAAGTCGTCCGGACATTGAAAACCTGAAGCGCCCGCGGGCGCGTTGCGACACGCCCCCCGGGCGTTGCACAATCACCCGGCGCAGCGGGGCCAGGCCCCGCCGACAACACCATAAGACCGGGCCATGATCACGATCGTCGCACCCATCGCCGCGCTGTTGCTGAGCGTTGCCCTGCTGCTGATGGGCAACGGGCTGCAGGGCACCCTGCTGCCGGTGCGGGCCAGCATCGAGGCCTTCTCGGCGCTGGACATCGGGCTGATCGGCTCGTCCTATTTCCTCGGCTTCGCACTCGGCTGCCTGGTCGGCCCGCGCATCGTGCGCCGCGCCGGGCACATTCGCACCTTCACCGCGATGGTCGCGATCGCCTCCTCGGTGGTGCTGGCCCACGCTATCGTCGTCGTGCCGGGCGCGTGGTGGGCGATGCGGGTGATTACCGGCGTGTGTTTCGCGGTGCTGTTCATGGTGATCGAGAGCTGGCTCAACGAGAAGTCCAGCAACGAGAACCGCGGGCTCGTGTTCTCCGTCTACACCGTGGTCAACCTGACCGTGGTGACCATCGGGCAGATGATGCTCACACTCGATGAGCCCACCAACTTCCCGTTGTTCGCACTGGCCTCGATCCTGGTCTCGCTCGCGGCGGTGCCGGTGGCGCTGACGACGGCACCGGCGCCCAAGCCGGTCGAGACGGTGCACGTGCATTTCGCCAAGCTGCTGAAGACCTCGCCGGTGGGGGCGGTCGGCTGTTTCGCGGTGGGCCTCGCCAACGGCGCGTTCTGGGCGCTGGGACCCGTCTACGCGCAGGCCGGGACCGGCGGCGTGACAGCGGTCGCCCTGTTCATGAGCGTTACCGTGATCGCCGGGGCCATCGGGCAGTGGCCGCTCGGGCACCTTTCGGATCGTATGGACCGGCGCCGCGTGATCGTCGCGTCGTGTAGCGGCGCGGCCGTCGCCGCCGCGGTGTTGGTCTTCATGGACCCGGACTGGCGCACGCCGGTGCTGGCCCTGGCTTTCTGCTTCGGCATGTTCGCGTTTCCGCTGTATGCGCTGAGCGTCGCCCACACCAACGATTTCGTCAGCCCGGAAGGTTACGTCGAGGCGGCGAGCGGCCTGCTCCTGCTGTACGCGCTGGGCGCCGTCGCCGGGCCGATCATCGCGTCGCTGGGCGTGAAGTTCTTCGGCATCGGCGCGTTGTTCGCGTTCACCGCCGTGGTCCACGTCATGACCGCGCTGTTCGCCCTGCACCGCATGCGCAAACGCGCGCCCACGCCGATGGAGGCACACATCACGTTCGCCGACGCGCTGCGCGTCGCGCAGACGGTCTCCAACGTCGACCCGCGCTCGGGCCCCGAGCCGACACCCGAGCCCGCTACGGACCCGCCGGACAAGCCTTGAACGCCTCCAGCGCCTCGAGGCGCTGGCGCCACGCCTTGACGTCCGGGATGGCGTCGAGATCGAGGTCGGCGAACTTCAGCTCGAGGCGCGCCGGATCCTCGGCCAGCGCCGGGTGGCCGCCGATCAGGGCCAGCTCGTAGGGCGTACGCCCGTCCTCGTGCGGTTCACGTCAACGCCGTGTGCCACCAGTAGCATCACCCGCGCCTCGAAGCCCTTGGCAATGGCATGGCGGACCTGGTAGTCGAGCGTCGACTGCGGGTGTGCCACCAGCTCGCCGTCGTGCTGCAGCAGCCAGTTGTCGCGGCGCTCCGGTCGCACCGCTTTGAGCAGCGACTTGGCCTGCTTTTTCAGGTGTTCGAGGCTGGCACGGGGCGGCAGTTGGCGAACGGGCACGGGAACCTCCTTTCATCGAGCCCGGTATCCGCGGGCGCGGGCTGAAAAGAGGCTGACGCAACAGGTACAGCGAGTGCCAGGTGGGCTTGGCCCTTCCCGCGGATCGGCGGCGCCCGGTCGCGCACGGCGGCAAGCTAGCATGGCGGCGCGAGGCGCGGCAGCGGACCGCCGGGACGGCAACAAAATAGCGTTTGTAATGTATATTGCAGATATGTAAATTACATTGCATGCCTCAATCGCCGCTTCGCTGGTATCTGTTTCTGAGCAGCCTGCCCGGGCGGGTGGCCAGCACCCCGCGCGTGCGCTTGTGGCGCACGGTCAAGGAACTCGGTGCCACCACTCTGCGCGACGGGGTGGCCGTGTTGCCGGCTTGCCAGCGGCACCGTCAGAAGCTGGCCGCTCTGGGCGAGCAGGTCGCGGACGCGGGCGGGAACGCGTGGCTGCTGGAACTGGCGGCCCAACCGGCGGCGACGGAGGAACGCCTGCGCGTGTCGTTCGACCGCACGCCCGCCTACGAGGCATTGCAAAGCAAGCTCGGCGAGCTCGACGGCGAACTCCCGCACCTCGACGAGGCCGGTGCCCGCCGACGCCTGCGCCGGGCCAGGCGTGACTTCGAGGCGATCGCGCGTACCGACTTCTTCCCCGGCGAGTCCGCCGGGCAGGCCCGCCAGGCTCTCGATGACCTCGGCGCGCGGGTCGATCGTCGCTTCTCCCCCGAGGAACCGTCCGCCGTCGCCGGCGCCGTGCAACGTCTGGAGGCGCGCGACTACCGGGGCCGCCTGTGGGCCACGCGCCGCCATCTGTGGGTGGACCGGGTTGCGAGCGCCTGGCTGATCCGCCGCTTCATCGACCGCAAGGCGCGCTTCCTGTGGCTCGCGCACCCGCGCGATTGCCCGGCGGAGGCGGTCGGGTTCGATTTCGACGGCGCCGCCTTCAGCCACGTCGGCGAGCGCGTGACGTTCGAAGTGTTGCTGGCGAGCTTCGGGCTGGAGACCGACCCCGGCCTCGCCTACCTCGCGCGCCTCGTGCACTACCTGGACGTCGGCGGGGTCCCGGTGCCGGAAGCCGCGGGCGTCGAGGCCCTGCTGGCCGGACTGCGCGACGGGGCGGGCGACGACGACCGCCTGTTGCGGGCCGCCACCCCTGTTCTGAACGCGTTGCACCGGCGGTTCTCGACCGATCCGGGCGGAGACACTAAATGAGCGCAGACGTGGCCGCCACCGGGGCGCCGGCGCCGCCCGCACCGGTCCCGGCTCGCGAGGCTTTCGGCTACTGGCTCAAGCTCGGTTTCGTCAGCTTCGGCGGGCCGGCCGGGCAGATCGCCATGATGCACACCGAACTGGTGGAGCGCCGGCGCTGGATCAGCGAGCGCCGTTTCCTGCACGCGCTGAACTACACCATGGTGCTACCCGGGCCGGAGGCGCAGCAACTGGCCACCTACATCGGCTGGTTGATGCACGGCACCCTGGGCGGCATCGTCGCCGGCGTGCTGTTCGTGCTGCCCTCGCTCGCGATCCTGATCGGCCTGACCTGGGTGTACCTCGCCTTCGGTGACCTGCCGGTGGTGAGCGGCGTGCTCTACGGCATCAAGCCGGCGGTGACCGCGATCGTGGTGTTCGCGGCCTGGCGAATCGGTTCGCGCGCGCTGCGCAACGGCGTGCTGTGGGCCGTCGCCGGCGCCGCGTTCCTCGCCATCTTCGCGCTCGGCGTGCCCTTCCCCTACATCGTGCTCGCCGCGGGCGCGATCGGTTTCGTCGGCGGGCGCCTCGCGCCGGACAAGTTCCAGGCCGGCGGTGGGCACGGCGCCGGCGGCGCCTCCTACGGTCCCTCGCTGATCGACGACAACAGCCCGTTGCCGGCGACGGCGCGGTTCACCTGGCGCGCCACCCTGGTCAAGGCGGCGGTCGGCCTCGGCGCCTGGCTGTGCATGGAGGGGGCGCTGCTGCTGACCTTCGGCTGGCACGGGCCGCTGACCCAGATGGGCTGGTTCTTCACCAAGGCGGCGCTGGTCACTTTCGGCGGCGCCTACGCGGTGCTGCCTTACGTCTACCAGGGCGGGGTGGAGCACTACGGGTGGCTCAGCGGCGCGCAGATGATCGACGGCCTGGCGCTCGGCGAGACCACGCCCGGACCGCTGATCATGGTGGTCGCGTTCGTCGGTTTCGTCGGCGGCTGGGTGAAGCAGATCTTCGGCCCCGAGAGCCTGGCCCTGGCCGGCGTTGCCGGCGCCACCGTGGCGACGGTGTTCACGTTCCTGCCGTCGTTCCTGTTCATCCTGGTGGGCGCGCCGGCGGTCGAGGCGACCCGCCACGACCTCAAGTTCACCGCCCCGCTGACCGGCATCACCGCCGCCGTGGTCGGCGTGATACTCAACCTCGCGATGTTCTTCGCCTGGCACGTGCTGTGGCCCGAGGCGAGCGGCGAGCAACCCTTCGGCGGGCGCTTCGAGTGGTTCTCGCTCGCGATCACGCTCGCCGCGTTCGTCGCCCTGTGGCGTTTCAAGGTGCACATCATCCCCGTGCTGGGCGCCTGCGCGGCAACCGGCCTCGCCTGGTCGCTGCTCGACTGAGGAATCCGACATGAAACCAGCAATCACCCCCGCGGCCTTGCAGGCGCTGCTCGCGCAGGACGCGTCCGTTACGCTGCTCGATGTGCGCCTCGCCGAGGATCGGGACCAGGACCCGGTGCGGGTCGCCGGCGCGCGCTGGCGCGACCCGCACGCCGTCGAGGCCTGGGGCGGGGAACTCGACCGGGGCACGCCGGTCGTCGTCTATTGCGTGCACGGACACCACGTGAGCCAGACCGCCGCTGGGGCCCTGCAGATGAAGGGTTTCGACGTGCGCCACCTGGCGGGCGGACTGGAGGCGTGGAAGGACGCGGGCGGCGCCGTGTCGCCGCTGGGTTGATCTGCCGCCAGCGTAACGGCGACCGCCTTTGCCACGTGGGGTCGAAGTCGGGACTGGCGCCGCCGCGGCCGGCTTCGATCAGTCGGCTTCGATCCAGTCGACGATCGCGGTCACCACGCGGTCCTCCAGCCCCAGGAACCCGTGCGGCGAGCGGGCCTCGCACGGGTCTCCGAAGGTGCCGAGCCCGCCCTCGACCGTGATCAGTTCCGTGCGGCGCGCGCCACTCAGCGTCCGCATGAAAGCGGGCGCCTTGCGGTAGGGGGTGACGGAGCAGCCATCCGCCCGGTGATGGACAACGAGCACCGGCACGGCGATCGCTCCGAGCCGGGCCTGGTGGACGCTGCCTCGCGCGGAGGGCCCGAACAGGGTCGCGGTCAGGACGATCCCGTCCGGCCCGCCGGATTCGAGATCGGCCGCCACCGCGGCGGCCGAGATGGTGCCGCGGCTGGTGCCGACCAGCCACACGGGAACGCCGTCGCGCGAGCGCAGCCAGCGGATCACCGCACGGATGTCGACCGCGTGCGCGCGAGAGGTGCGAAACCCGTCGAGCGTGGTGCGGTCCGAGGGCGTGTCCACCAGCGCCACCGTCAGCCCCTTCTGCACGAAACGGTTGCGCGAGCGCACCAGGAAATTGCCGGCCAGGTTGCCGATGCTGCCGTTGTCCCCGAGGTCGAGACGGCCGGTGTCGCCGGCGAAGAGCACGACGCTGGCCCGCGCCCGCCGCGGGCGAACGACCAGGAACCGCTGCGTAGCGCCCTCGCGCCCGGAAACGCTCACCAGCGAGCGGTTTTCGCCGAGCACCCGTTCGCTCGCCGGCGCGTCGACCTCGCGCAGCGTGCCGGCACAGCCCGAAACGAGGGCGGCGGCGAGCAGGGCGCCGAGGAGGGCGGGCCCGGGCTTTTCGCCACGATGGTCGGTGGGCGCCATCCGCGCAGTGTGCACCAAGGAACGCAGCGGCGGTAAGCCACATCGGGCGGTGGGCGTGCCGGCGAAGAACGAATTCGGTGGTAACCGGTTGTTTTCGCTGAAAACGCCGCCGACGCCGCCCGCCGGCCGGTCGATCCGTCCTTGACTTCCCCCGGGCGGGTGAAATATTTTTCACGAAACGAATAATTTTCACCTGGAGGAATCGCACCGTGCGCTCGACGCCCCCGGCGGGCAGTTCGGACCTGGACATGGCGGCGCGCGCCGCGTGGCTGCACTTCGTCGGCGGCCTGACGCAGAGCGAAGTCGCCAGGCGCCTCGGCGTGCCCACCACCCGGGCCCATCGCTACATCGCGCGGGCGCAGAGCGACGGGCTGGTGCGGGTGTTCGTCGACGTCCAGGCCGGCGACTGCGTGGCGCTGGAGACCGCGCTGATCCAGCGCTTCGGGCTGAGTCACTGTCGCGTGGCCATGGACGTCCCGGAAACCGGCCCGTTGCCGCTGAGGACGCTGTCCGCCGCCGGCGCCGATTTCCTGATGCAGGCGGCCGCGCGCGGGGAGCACGACGTGATCGGGGTCGGGCACGGGCGCACGCTGTCGGCCTCGGTGGACGCCATGGGCCGGGTCGAGAGCACCCGGGCGCGCTTCGTCTCGGTGCTCGGCGGCCTGACCCGCTCCTACGCGGCCAACCCCTACGACGTGATCTACCGCCTCGCGCAGAAGACCGGCGCCGAGGCTTACATGCTGCCGGTACCGATGTTCGCCAAGTCCGCGGCGGACAAGCAGGTGCTGCTGGCGCAACCGGGGCTCGACACCATCACCCGCCTGATCGACGAGGCCACGTTGATCGTGCTCGGGATCGGCGAAGCGGCGGGCAGCGCCCGGGAGGCCATTGCCGCGAACATGGCCGACCCGCACGGTGCCGAGGCCGGGCAGTTGCAGCGCGCGGCCGCCGAGATCCTCGGCCAGTTCCTCGACGAACGCGGGCGGGTGCTGGAACTGGTCGGCCGCGACCGGGCGATGGCCCCGGCGCTCGACACGCTGGTGGGGCGCGACGTGGTGGCGATCGCCGGCGGGTTGTCGAAAGCCCCGGCGATCCGCGCGGCGCTCGCGAGCGGGCTGCTGACGGGTTTGATCATCGACGAGGCGACTGCTCGCGCCGTCGTCGGAGAACCGGCGCCAAGTGCCGGGCCGGGAAACCTCTAAACGAGCATTAGAGAGGAAAACGCTATGTATCGGAAGGAAAAAGACCTGGTCGGCGCCTACCTGCGCGGACAGATGAGCCGGCGCAGCCTGATCCGCGGGCTCGGCGCGCTCGGAGTGACGGCGGCGACGGCGGGCACGCTGGTGAACATGCTGGCGAGCGAGGCGCTGGCGGCGGATTTCGACTGGAAGAAACATTCGGGCAAGAGCCTCAAGCTGCTGCTGAACAAGCATCCCTACACCGATGCGATGATCGCCAACCTGGACAACTTCAAGAAACTGACGGGCATGAATGTCGCCTACGACATCTTTCCCGAGGACGTCTACTTCGACAAGGTCACGGCCGCGCTGTCGTCGCGTTCCACGGAGTACGACGCCTTCATGACCGGCGCCTACATGACCTGGACCTACGGCCCGGCCGGCTGGATCGTCGATCACAACGAGTGGATAAGCGACGCCGCCAAGACCAACCCGCACTACAACTGGGCTGACATGATCGAAGGGGTCCGCAAGTCGTGCGCGTGGAACGGGCGACCGGGCGGCGAACTCGGCTCGGCCGACGCCAAGCAGTGGTGCATTCCGTGGGGCTACGAGCAGAACAACCTCGCCTACAACGCCGGGATGCTCGACAGCATCGGCGCCGAGGTGCCGACCAACATCGACGAGTTGATGACGGTCGCAGCGCGCGTGAAAAAGGAGATCGACGGCGTCTACGGCATCGGCGTGCGCGGCTCGCGCAGTTGGGCCACTATCCACCCGGGCTTCCTGTCGGGGTATGCAAACTTCGGCGAGAAGGACCTCAACGTCGCGTCCGACGGGCGGCTCTCGGCCGCCATGAACACGCCCGGCTCCAAGGCTTATCACCGCAAGTGGGTGAAGATGATCCAGGACAGCGGCGCCGCCGACTGGTCGACGCACACCTGGTACCAGGTCGGCACCGATCTGGGCGCGGGCAAGTCGGCGATGATCTTCGATGCCGACATCCTCGGCTATTTCATGAACGGCGGCGGTAACGCGATGGCCGGCAAGCTCGCCTACGCGCCGTTCGCCGCCAACCCCGCCGCCAGCGCACCGACGCCCAACATCTGGATCTGGTCGCTCGCCATGTCGCGGTTCTCGAAAGACCTCGACGCGGCCTGGTACTACATGCAGTGGGCGTCGGGGCCCGAGCACGGACTGTTCGGCGCGACCAAGATGGACTTCGTCAACCCGGTGCGCAAATCCGTGTGGGCCGACCCGATGTTTCGCGAGCGCCTGGACAAGAGCTACCCCGGCTACGTCGCGATGCACGACCTCTCGGCGCCGGGCGCCAGCATCAAGTTCACCGCCCAGCCGCTGTTCTTCGATCTCACCACCGAGTGGGCGGCGAGCATGCAGAAGATGGTGGCGCGCGAGGTGCCCGTGGACGAGGGGCTCGACCAGTTGGCCGACAGCGTCAATCGCCAGTTGAAGGACGCCGGGCTGGGTTGAAGCCGAACCGGCATGCGCGGGGCGACCCGCGCATGCCGCATCCACCACGAGACAGCGCGACACTCACACCCATGGCCGCCATTGGCAGCGCCCCGGCGAGAAGACGCGGACTGGTTCCGCGCGGCGCGCTGCCTTACCTGTTGAGCCTGCCGGCGTTGCTGGCCTGCATCGCGATCCTGATCCCGTTCTTCACCGCCGTCTACTATTCGCTGCAGCGCTTCCGGCTCTCCCAGCCCTGGAACCGGGGCATGAACTGGGGCGAGAACTATCTCAATTTCTTCACCGACCCCGATTTCTGGAACACGCTCTACATCTCGCTGGTCTATGCCGGGCTGACCGTGGTCCTGGAACTGCTGCTCGGTCTCGCCATCGCGCTGTTGCTGCAACGGCGCACGCGGGTCAACAATTTCATCTCCATCATGCTGCTGATGCCGTTGATGACCGCGCCGGCGCTGGCCGCGCTCATGTTCAAGCTGATGACCAACCCCAATTTCGGCATCCTCAGCTATTTTCTGCAGGTGCTGGGTGTCGAGGACTTTCGCTGGGCGTCATCGCCCGACACGGCGCTGCTCACGGTGGTGATGGTCGACATCTGGGTGTATACGCCGTTCATGATGATCCTGCTGCTGGCCGGGCTGCGTTCGCTGCCGACGCAGCCGTTCGAGGCGGCGGCGCTCGACGGCGTGCCGCGCCTGCAGCAGTTCTGGCGGATCACGCTGCCGATGCTGATGCCCTACGTGCTCACCGCGACCCTGTTCCGGCTGCTCGACTCCATCCAGCAGTTCGACATCATCTATGCCATGACCCAGGGCGGGCCGGGGGACAAGCTGACGGTGTTCCAGGTCGAGGCCTATCTCAACTTCTTCCAGTCGACCAACGTCGGGCGTTCGGCGGCGCTGCTCATGATCCTGTGGGCGATCACGTTTTTTCTCTCCAACATCTTCGTCAAGAACTGGCTGCGGTTGCGCGAACGAACGCGCGGGGTGGGTTGAGCGGTGGAGCACACGAGCAGGCTGGAGAACTGGCTGCGCGGGATCGCGCTGACGATGGTGGTGCTGTTCTTCATGTTCCCGATCTTCTGGATCGTGCTGATGAGCCTGCAGACCAACGAGACCATCCTGCGCAGCCCGCCCTCGTTCGTGTTCGAGCCGACCCTGCAGAACTACAAGGCGATCTTCTCCGGCAAGATGGACTCCAACGTCGCCTCCCAGGAGATCAAGTTCCTGAACAACATGTGGAACTCCATCATCCTGTCGGTGTTCTCGGTCGCCGTCGCCCTGGCGCTCGGCGTGCCCGCGGCCTATGCCTTCGCCCGGCACAAGTTCCGCGGCTCGGAGGACATCGCGTTCACGCTGCTCTCGTTCCGCTTCGCGCCGCCGCTGCTGGTGCTGCTGCCGCTGACGCTCTACTACCAGGAGATCGGGCTGGCCAACACCTACGCGGGCCTGATCTGGGTCTACCAGTTGATCTGCCTGCCATTGATCCTGTGGATCGTGCGCGGTTACTTCGAGGACATCTCGCCGGACATCGAACACGCCTACCGGATCGCCGGGCACTCCTGGTTCTCGACGTTTCGCCGTATCGCCCTGCCGCTCGCCGGGCCGGGCATCGCGGCCGCGGGACTGCTGGCTTTCATTTTCGCGTGGAACAACTTCATCTTCGCCCTGGTGCTGGCCTCGGCCGACAAGCAACCGGTCACCGTGGGCGCGCTCGCCTTCGTCACCGCTTCGGGCATCCAGTACGGCCAGATCGCCGCGGCCATCATCCTGTCCATCACGCCGACGCTCGCGCTGGCGCTCTACGCGCAGCGCTACCTGGTCGAAGGCCTGTCGCTGGGCGCGGTGAAGGGCTAGGCGCATGAGCAGCATCTCGCTCAGCCACGTCACCAAGCGCTTTCGCGGGGAGACGGTGCTCGACGACGTCTCGCTCGAGGTGGGTGCCGGCCACACGCTGGTGCTGTTCGGGCCGTCGGGCGCCGGCAAGACCGTGCTGCTGCGCTGCATCGCGGGGGCGGTCGACCCCGACGGTGGGCAGATCCGCATCGACGGCGAGGACATGGACGGGGTCGGGCCGGAGCACCGCGGCGTCGGCATGGCGTTTCAGAACTTCGCACTGTTCCCGCACATGTCCGCGTTCGAGAACATCGCCGCGCCGTTGCACGCCTTGCGCCAGACGGGCGAGGAGGTCGAGGCGCGGGTCGAGGCGGTGTCGAAACTGCTCAAGATAGACCACGTGCTGAGCCATGCGCCGCGCGCGCTCTCCAACGGACAGAAACAGCGTACCGCGCTGGCGCGCGCGCTGGTGGCCTCCCCGGGGGTGCTGCTGCTCGACGACCCGTTGCGCAACGTCGACGCCAAGCTGCGTTTCGAGATGCGCCTGGAGCTTCCGCGCCTGCTCGAAGGCCGTGACGCGGCGGTGATCTACGTCACACAGGACTACAAGGAAGCCATGGCGCTCGGTGACGAGATCGCGGTGCTGGCGGGCGGGCGCATCGTGCAGCGAGGCACGCCGGAGGACATCTATCTGCGCCCGGCGACGGTCGCTATCGCGCGACTGTTCGGCGACCCGGCAATCAATCTACTCGACGTGGTGCCGCGGGTGGACGCGCGCGGCTGCTACGTGGAGATCTCCGGTCAGCGCGTGGCGCTGGCACCGGGCTTTGCGCACACCGAAGGCATCGAGTGCGTGCTGGGAATCCGTCCCGAAGTGGTGTGTTTCAGCGATGCGCCGGAGGCGATTCCCGTGACCATCGATGCCGAGACGCCGTTCAACGAAAAGGTCGTCACCCTGGTGCACACGCGCCGGATGCGCGAGATCCTGGTCTCGCGACCCTCGGGCACCGTCGCGCCGACCTCTGGCGCGGTGCGCATCGCGGTCGACGCCGGCGACGTCAGCCTGTTCGACCGTACCAGCGGCGCCCGCGTGAACGCGCGGGAAACACCGGCCCCCGTCGTCGCCCCGCTGCGCGAGGCGCACCGATGAGCTGGCTCGACCTGTGTGCGATCAGCAAACGCTACAACCCGGGCGCCGCGGGCGAAGTGCTCGCGGTCGACGAAATGAGCCTCGCGGTCGGCAAGGGCGAGATCGTCGCGCTGCTCGGCTCCTCGGGGTGCGGCAAGACCTCGACGTTGCGCATGATCGCCGGTTTCGAGAGCGTCTCGGGCGGGCGGATCGTGCTCGACGGGCGCGAGATCCAGGCGCTGGCGCCGGCCCGGCGCAACGTCGCGATGGCGTTCGAGGGCTATTCGCTCTACCCGCCGTTGAGCGTGCGCGACAACATCGCGTTTGCGCTGAAGTCGCAGCGCCTCTCGCCGTCGCTCGTCGACGAACGCGTGCGCGAGGTCGCGCACCTGGTCGAGATCGAGGACATCCTCGACCGTTACCCGGGTTCGATCTCGGGCGGCCAGCAGCAGCGCGCCAGCCTGGCCCGCGCGCTGATCCGCGACGCCGATTTGCACCTGCTGGACGAACCGATGGGGCAGCTCGAACCGCAGCTGCGCGCGCTGCTGCGCGGGCGCATCAAGCACTTCGTCAAGGAACGCGGGCTGACCGCGATCCTGGTCACCCACGACCAGACCGAGGCCAACGCGCTGGCCGACCGGATCGCGGTGATGGAGGAGGGTGTGCTGCAGCAGTTCGACAGGCCGGAGACCCTCAAGAACGCACCCGCGAACCTGTTTACCGGCACCTTCATCGGCGAGCCGCCGATGAACGTGTTTGCGGCCGCGGCACGTTTCGAGGCCGGCGACGTGGTGTTCGAGCTCGACGACGGCGTTACCCTGCGCTATCCGCAGACCGAGTTCTCCGAGCCCTTCGTGCGTACTCTGCACGCGCACCGCAGGCTCACGCTCGGCGTGCGCCCGCATGCGGTGCGGATTCGCGACCATGGCGTGGCGGCGGTCGTTTCCGTCAACCAGTGGCTCGGTGACCAGACCCACATCGCCGCACGCTTTGCCGGCGATACCATCGTGTCGGTCGCCCACGATCGCGTGGAGCTGGCGCGCGGCGCGCAGGTCCGTTTCGAGATCGCCGCGCGCGACCTGCACCTGTTCGACCGGCGCAGCGGCGCCGCGCTGGGCGAAGCGCGATGAGCGGGGAGGTGCTGATCGGCATCGACGCCGGCACCTCGGTGATCAAGGCGGTGGCTTTCGACACCGCGGGCAAGCTGCTGGCGAAGGCCGATCGGCCCAACGGCTACAAGCGCCTTGCGAACGGGGGCGTCGAGCAGGACATGGCGCGCACCTGGGACGACACCGCCGCGGTGCTCGGCGAACTGCTGCGCGCCGACCCGGGGCTCGCCGGGCGCGTGCTGGCGCTGGCGGTCACCGGGCAGGGCGACGGGACCTGGCTCGTCGATGCCGCGGACGAGCCCGTGCACGACGGCTGGCTGTGGCTGGATGCACGGGCTGCCGCCGAAGCGCGGGAGATCGGCGCATCGCCGGCAATCGACGTCATCTACCGGCATACCGGTTCGGGCGTGAACGTCTGCCAGATGCGCACGCACCTGGTGTGGATGAAACGCCACGCGCCGCAGTTGCTGACCCGTGCGCACAGCGCGCTGCATTGCAAGGACTGGCTGTACCTGAAGCTCACCGGCGAACGCGCCACCGACCCTTCCGAGGCCGGCTTCACCTTCGGCGACTACCGCACGCGCGAGTACTCCGATGCGGTCATCGAGAGCCTGGGGCTGGCGCGCGAGAAACGCCTGCTGCCGCCGATCGTCGACGGTAGCCGCGAAGCGCACCCGTTGACGGCGCAGGCCGCCATCCGTATCGGGCTGCCCGCCGGCCTGCCGGTGTCGCTCGGCATGGTGGATGTCATGTGCACCGCGATGGGCGCGGGGTTGCACGACGCCGAGGCACGCCCGGGGTTGACCATCCTCGGCACCACCGGCATGCACATGCGCTTCGTCGCCGGTCCCGAGGAGGTGTGCCTCAACGCGGAGCGTTGCGGCTACACCATGCCGTTTCCCGGTCGCGCGCTCGCCCAGATGCAGACCAACATGGCGGCGACGCTCAACATCGACTGGGTGCTGGACCTCGCGGTGCAGGTGCTGGCGGCGCAGGGTGTCGAACGCCGGCGCGAGGAGTTGCTGCAGGGTCTCGACGAGCGGGTGCTCGCGGCGCGACCGGGCGCCGCGCTCTACCATCCGTACATCTCGGCTGCCGGCGAGCGAGGCCCGTTCGCCGAGCCGCTGGCGCGCGCCAGCTTCACCGGTCTCGACCAGTCCACCGGCTGGTTCGACCTGGTGCGGGCGGTGTACGACGGCCTGGTGCTGGCCGCCCGCGACTGTTACACGGCGATGGGCGAGATGCCGGGCGAGGTCCGTCTCTCGGGGGGCGCGGCACGCTCGGTGGCACTGCGCAGGATGCTGGCCGCCGCGCTCGACGTTCCGGTGCGCACCGTCGAGCAGGAAGAAGCCGGCGCCGCCGGCGCGGTGATGATGGCGGCAGTGCAACAGGGGCTGTACGCCGATATCGCGGCGGCCACCGAGGCGTGGGTGAGGCCGCGCCTTGCGCAGCGCGAGACGCCGGACGGTGTGCTGGCCGCGCAGTACGAGCACCTGTTCGAAGCCTACCGCGACACCCGCCTCGCGATGCCCGCGGCGTGGCACGCGCAGGCCGCCATGCGCAAGGGGCTGGCGTGAGCGTGGAGGTGGCGATCATCGGCGATCGCTTCATGCGCTCGGAGGTGTTTGCCGACGCACTCGGCGCTGCCTGCGGCGAGCAGGTGAGGTGCCGCGGACTGGACCTGCCCTGGCCCGACGAGCCCATGGAGCACGGCTACGCGGCGCCCGGCATGGAAGGCCTGAAGGAATACATGGGCACGGCCGAGGAAGTGATCGCGCACCTCGGCGCCGCCCCGGTGCTGGTCACGCACCTCGCGCCGTTGTCGGCGTCGATGCTGGAGCGCTTGCCGAAGCTCGAACTGGTGGCGGTGTCGCGCGGCGGGCCGGTCAACATCGACAGGCAGGCCGCCGCCCGGCACGGTGTCACGGTGGTCAACACCCCCGGGCGCAACGCCTCCGCGGTTGCCGAGTTCACCATCGGCGCGATCATCGCCGAGACGCGCAACATCACGCGGGGCCACGACGGCTTGCGCGGCGGCGACTACCGTGGCGACCTCTACCGGGCGGACGTGGCCGGCGACGAGCTCTCCGACCTGACGGTGGGCGTTATCGGCTACGGCAACGTCGGCAGCCGCGTGGTGAAGTTGCTGCGCGCGTTCGGGTGTCGGATCCTGGTCGACGACCCCTACGTGCAACTCGACCCCGCCGATCGCGAGGCCGGCGTGGAAAAGGTCGCGCTGGAACCACTGCTCGCGGTCAGCGACGTGGTGAGCCTGCACCCGCGCGTCACCGACGAAACCCGCAACATGATCGATGCGCGCGCCCTCGCGGCGATGAAACCCGGAGCGACGCTGGTGAACACGGCGCGCGGGCCGCTGGTCGACTACGATGCGCTCTACGAGGCCCTGGCCACCGGGCACTTGCGCGGGGCGATGCTGGAGACCTTTGCCATCGAACCGACGCCGCCCGACTGGCCGTTGCTGCGCCTGGCGAACGTCACGCTGACGCCGCACATCGCCGGCGCATCGCTGAAGACCGTGCGCATCGCCGCCAGCATGGCCGCCGAGGAGGTTCGGCGCTGGATGGCGGGGGAACGGCCCCTCAACCCGTGCTAGCGCACGCCGGCGTTCGTTACGCAACCGATCCGGGCCAGGCCGGACATACCCGGACGACAACTTGCCAGAGGACACGATGAAACAAGCCGAACGAAAGCTGCGCCAGGAGATCATCGACAACTGCCGCAGGATGAACGACAGCGGCCTCAACCAGGGCACCTCGGGCAACATCAGCGCGCGCTTCGAGGAGCGCATGCTGATCACGCCCTCGGGTACGCCCTACGAGGCGCTGGAGCCCGGAATGATCGCCGCAATGCCGCTACACGGCGACTACGGTTCCTGGGACGGGCCGCTCAAGCCGTCGACCGAATGGCGCTTTCACCTCGACATCCTGCGCTCGCGCCCCGAGGTCGGCGCCGTGGTACACGCCCACCCGACTTTCTGCACGACGCTCGCGATCGCGCGCAAGGACATCCCGGCGTGCCACTACATGATGGCCGCGTTCGGCGGCCCCACGGTGCGCTGCTCGCGCTTCGAGATCTACGGCACCGAGGCGTTGTCCGTGACCGCGCTCGAGGCGCTCGAAGGCCGCAAGGCCTGCCTGCTGGCCAACCACGGCTCGATCGCCACCGGCGAGAACCTGGCCAAGGCGATGTGGCTCGCGGTGGAACTCGAGACCATTGCGCGCCAGTACTACTACTCGCTGCTGATCGGCGGCCCGGTGATCCTGAGCGACGAGCAGATCGCCGAGACCGCCAAGGGGTTCTCGACCTACGGGCTGCAGGAGGATCACCTGAAGGTCGCGAAGGCGGGGCGTTAGAGAACGGGCAGCGCGAAGCGCGGCAAGGAGCGGGCGTATGGCGGACGTGGTCGACCTGCTGGTCGTCGGCGGCGGAATCAACGGGGCGGGCGTCGCCCGCGATGCCGCCGGGCGCGGGCTCTCGGTGGTCCTGTGCGAGAAAGGCGACCTCGCCGAAGGTACCTCGTCACGTTCGGGCAAGTACATCCACGGCGGCCTGCGCTACCTCGAGTACTACGAGTTCCGGCTGGTGCGCGAAGCGCTGATCGAGCGCGAAGTCGTGCTGGAAGTCGCGCCGCACCTGACCTGGCCGCTGCGGTTGATTCTGCCGCACAGCCCGCAGCAGCGCCCGCGCTGGCTGGTGCGCATCGGCCTGTTCATCTACGACCATCTCGGCGGGCGCAAGCGGATCAAGCGCACCCGGGCGATCGACCTGCGCCGCGACCCGGTCGGGCGCGTGCTCCGCGAGGATTTCGCCAGGGCTTTCGCGTACTGGGACGTGTGGGTGGACGACGCCCGCCTGGTGGTGCTCAACGCGCTGGACGCCGCTCGCCGCGGGGCGCAGGTGCTGACGCGCACCGAATGCGTCAGCGCGCGGCGCGAGGGCGCGGTGTGGGTCGCGCAACTGAAAGATCACGCCACCGGCGCGGTGCGCACGGTGCGCTCGCGCGCGGTGTTCAACGCCGCCGGACCCTGGGTGGAGCAGGTGCTGGGCAACGTCGCCGGGGTCAACTCCGAACGGCGCATCCGCCTGGTCAAGGGCAGTCACATCATCCTGCGCAGGTGGTGGGAGGGCAGCCACGGCTACGTGCTCCAGGCGCACGACAATCGCCTGATCTTCGTGAACCCCTATTTCGACGACCTGGCACTGATCGGCACCACAGACATCCCGTTCGACGGCCGGGCGGAGGACGTCGCCATCGACGGCGACGAGATCGACTACCTGCTGGGGATACTGAACCGCTACTTTCGCACCGAACTCGGTCGGGGCGACGTGCTGCACAGTTACTCGGGCGTGCGGCCGCTGTTCGACGACGACCGGGCCAAGGGCGCGTCCGCGGTCACGCGCGACTACGAGTTCGAACTGAGCGCCGGCGAAGGGGCCGCGCCGCTGCTGTCCGCGTTCGGCGGCAAGCTGACCACCTATCGCAAACTCTCGGAGCACGCCCTCGAGCGCCTGAAACCCTTTTTGCCGCACATGTCGGGCCCGTGGACCCGCGGCGCCGCGCTGCCCGGCGGCGACATCCCCGATGCGGACTTCGACACCTGGCTGACGAGCCTGCGCGCGGCCTACCCGTGGTTGCCGGGAGCGCTCGCCCGTCACTACGGACGCTGCTACGGCACCGAGGCGTTCGACTTTCTCGGCTCGGCGGCGTCAGTCGGCGACCTGGGGCGGCATTTCGGGGCGCTGTTCTACGAGAAGGAGGCGCACTGGCTCATCACCCGCGAGTGGGCGCAGACGGCGGACGACATCCTCACGCGGCGCACCAAGCACGGGTTGTTCCTGTCCGCGGCCGAGATGCGCGCGTTCGACGCGTGGTTGCAGGGGGTCGCGGCCTGATGAACCCCTACGAGCGCATCCGCAGGTCGCGTGACTACCGGAGCCTGCTCGAGGTGTCCGAACGCCTCGGCCGCAACCCGTTGCAGGTGCAGGCGGCGGGCGGAAACACGTCGCTCGAGCGCGACGGCGCGATGTGGGTGAAAGCCTCCGGCAAGTGGCTCGCCGATGCGCGCCGCGACGACCTCTTCGTGCCCGTCGACGCGCTCGCGATGCGCCGCGCGTTCGAGCAGGGCGACCCGGCGGCGCGCGACGCCGACGCATTCCGGGTCGCGAACGTCGGGCCGGCACTGCGCGCGTCCATCGAGACCTC
>JBFJWO010000015.1:0-22075 GCA_041623575.1 Gammaproteobacteria bacterium | reverse complement strand
GGTCCCCGCGCAAGGGAGGATTTAGCAAGCTCTGTGCCGCGCAAACCGTGCCGGTCACGCGATCGGGACAGAACGACGCTACACCGCGCAGGCGCGTGGCGGCGACGCAACGCGCCGGTCGCGCAGCCCGCGGCGGCACGGCTCGCCGGTGACCGGTGTCGTAAAGAAAATCGACGGCCGCCCGCGGAACCGAACTGCCTCGCAGCGGGCAGTCCCGTGCAGTGCCGGGCGTGCCCGGGTTTGCGCTGTGCGCCACATGAGCGCGGGCCTTTGACGTACACTTTGCCCGGTGACGGCGCGTGCAGCGTGTCGCGCTCCGGCGTCAGCCACCACGGTGTAACCCATGTCCGACCTGCAAAACTGGGCGTTCCCCGAGCACCTGCAACCCGCCCCGGGCGACCTCGACGGCGCCCTGGGCGAAGTCCTCGACGCGGTGGTGACCGTGCGCTCGGAGATCCCCGACGACGCCTTCACCGCGCCACTGCTCGGCACCGAACGGGTCGGCAACGGCGTGGTGATTCGCGACGACGGACTGGTGCTCACCATCGGCTACCTGGTGACCGAGGCGCAGACCGTGTGGCTGACCAGCAACGCCGGCACGGTCGTGGCCGCGCACCCGATGGCTTACGACCAGGTGAGCGGCTTCGGACTGGTCCAGGCACTGGGACCGCTCGGCGCCAGCGTGCTCGCGCGCGGTACCTGCGCGTCGTGCCGACCCGGGGACGAGTTGCTCGTGATCGGCCAGGGCGGGCGCGCCCACGCGCTCAAGGCGCGACTGACCGGCAAGCGCGAGTTCGCCGGTTACTGGGAGTACGTTCTCGACGAAGCCCTGTTCACGGCGCCCGCACACCCGCAGTGGGGTGGTGCGGCGGTGGTCGGGCGCGATGGCACGCTGCTCGGGATCGGCTCGCTGCTGATCCAGGAGGAGATCGACGGCGAGCAGATCGAGGGCAACATGGCGGTGCCCGTCGACCTGCTGGAACCCATCCTCGACGACCTGCTCAGCACCGGGCGCACGCGCGCACGCCCGCGCCCGTGGCTGGGCCTGTACACCGTGGAATCCGGCGAGCACCTGGTGGTCGGCGGCGTCGCCGGCGGCGGGCCGGCGGAGCGGGCCGGCGTGCAGCAGGGCGACCGGGTCCTGGAGGTCGCGGGCCGGCGCGTCGACAGCCTCGCGGACCTGTTTCGCAGCGTCTGGCGCATCGGCCCGGCCGGGGTGGGCGTGCCGATCACGTTGCTGCGCGAAGGCCGCACGCTGCACGTCGAGCTGGCCTCGGTGGACCGCTACGACCTGCTGAAGAAGCCGGCGCTGCACTGAGCGCCTGTCGGCGTCATTCGGGGGTCGGCAGGCGGGCGAAGTCCAGCGCCTGTCGGATCAACGCCGGCAGGTAGCTCTGGTCGAGTCGGCAACTGCCCTTCAGCACGGTCGGCACGCCGTCGATTCTCTCGCTCTCCAGCGCGTACTCGCCGTGGATGTCTCCGCGCCCGCCCATGCTCAGGCGCAGAAAGAAATCGGGCTCCGCGCCCGACAGTTCGGCCACGGCCGGGTGGCCGGGCGCGCGCTGCATCTGCTGCAGGGCCCGCGCGAAGTCCTCGAAGTCCTGTTTCTGCAGCGACACTTCGAAGTCGCCGGTGAAACCGAAGGCCCGGGCTTGCAGCCGCAGTCGAATCCAGCCTTCGAAACTCGTGGCCCCGCCGTCCGCGCTCAGTTGCAGAGCCAGTCCGTCGGCATCGAGTTCCAGTTTCATTTGCACTTCCTCGTTTCGGCGGGCATCCGCTCGATGGCCGCTGGCGGCCGGACTTCGCTTTACGGTCGGCAGAACGCCAGAACGCCCGCCTCGCACCCGGGCGCCGGCAGGTGGCCCGACTCGCACATCGAAAGTACGGGGCACTGATCCTGGCGCGCCCGGCCCGTGCCGCGCTCAGATCCACTTCAACCGCCGCAGCACCCAGAACTCCACCACGGCCAGCACCGGGATGCTGACCGCGACGATCGTGAACGCGGCGGTGTTTTCCACCCCCGGCATGCCGCCGACGTTGATGCCGAACAGACCCGTCAGCAGCGACGGCGGCAGCAGCAGCGCCGAGACGATGGTCAGCAGGTACATGGTCTTGTTCATGCGCTCGGCCAGCTGGTTGTTGAGCTCGTCCTGGGCGACGCTGGCACGCTCGCGCGCGGCATCGAGATCCTCGACGTACCGGGCGACGTAATCGGCGATCTCGCGCAGGTAGGCACGCTCCCTGGCCTCCAGCCACTTCACCGACTCGGCGTACAGGCGGATCAGGGCGTCGCGCTGCGGAGCGACGTGGCGGCGGAAGTTGATCGTTTCCTGGCGAGCCTCCTGCAAGCGACGACGCAACTGCTCGCCGTGCACCGACAGCACTTCCTCCTGCAGGGCGTCGATCGCGTCGTCCAGCTCCGCGACCACCGGCAGGATGGGTTCGACCAGGTACTCGGTCATGCGCACCAGGAACTCGCTGGCGTTGAGCGGCCCGTTCCCGGCGGCCAGGTCCTGGGCAAGCTGGTTGCCGGCCTGCAGGCGGCGGCGGCGCAGGGTGACGATGCGCTTGCCGTCGATCCACATGTGCATCGCCGGCATGTCGTCGATGTTCTCGCCCTCGGCACGGTTGACGCCGCGCAGCGCCACCACCAGCGCGTCGCCCACCCGGTGCACGCGTGGTCGATTGCCCTCCCGGCGCAGCAGGGTCTCGGCGGTGACCTCGTCGATGCCGCTTTCCTCGCTGACCCACTGCTGGGCCCGCGCGCCGGTGCGGTCGAGGTGTACCCACAGTACCCCCTGTTCCGGCTGCCAGGCCCTGATTCCCTCCCAGCCGAGCGACTTGCCGCCGCCCTCCCCGTCCAGCACGTAGGCGGACAGCAGTCCGTCGTCGTCACTCATGGCTCATCCTCGTCGGTGGTGATGAAAAAATCGGCGGGCGGGGATGTGCGGCCCCGGCCGGTCAGAGGTCGGGCGGCGGCAGTGGGTCACCGCGCGCGCTGTTGCATCGCAACGCGTTTGCGCCTCATCCCCGCGCCGGCACGTCGGCAGGCGGTCCGCCCGGTTGCCGCGCAATGCGTCGAGCCGTACTGGCGAGCGGCCCGACCGGGGCGCCGCGAGGGTCCGCGCAGTGGCGCTTAGACGAGCCTCCCGCACGCCCGCAGCAATGCCCGGCCCTCATCGCTCGCGGTGACCAGCGACTCGCCCTGCTCGCCCGCCACCCAGGTCACCAGCCGGCGATCCACGGCGTCCTCCCAGATCGCGAGGCGCGGACAGGACGTGCGCCAGGCCTCCATGACTTCCTCGTAGGGGCGCGGGTTGCGGGCGACCCACTCGACCAGGTCGAGGACGAGCGACTGGTTCTCCATGGGCGTCGGGACTCCCTGCGCGGCTTGCGAACGCTCACGCCCCGCCATGCTCAGGCGGCCGCCTCGAGCCTGGCCCGGTGCGCGGCCTCGATGTGCGCGCGCCCCGCCGCCTCGGCGGCCGCGCAGTCACGCGCAGCGATCGCGCTCACGATGCGGGCGTGCTCCTCGATGGCCTGCTCGCGCCGCCGCGGGTCGACGAACGTGGTACCGCCGAGCAGCAGCAGGAACTGCTTCATGTGCTCGACCTGGACGGTCAGGTAGCGGTTGTGGCTGGCCAGCGTGAGGCGGCGATGAAACGCACGGTTCGAGGCGGACAGCGCCTGCGGGTCGTTGCCCGCGGCACGGTCTGCTGCGACCACGTCCTCGAGGATGGCGATCTCGGCCCGGGTCGCGTGTTGTGCGGCGAGACGCGCCACCGTGCCTTCGAGCACGGCACGCACCACGTAGAGTTCGTTGACCTGGTCGTTGTCGAGCAGCGGAATGACCATCCCGCGGTTCGGTTGGTGCACCGCCAGACCTTGCGACTCCAGGCGCTTCAGCCCTTCGCGGATGGGCGTGCGGCTGACGCCGTAGCGTTGCGCGAGATCCGACTCGCGCAGGCGCGTGCCCGGTGCGAGTTGTCCGCTCTCGATGGCCGCCACCAGGTGGCGGTAGATGTCTGAGCCGTTCAGCGCCATGCGCCTGCTGTCCGCCCGGCCGTCTTTTGTCTGCGCGAGTATGCAATAGGGTCCGCAGCGAGACAAACGCGGCCGGATCGGCGCCTCAGCCCCAGACGTCTCCCGGGATGCACACCGTGCCGCTCATGAGCTTGCGTGCGGTACGCAGCAGCCCGGCGGAGTGCAGGACGAACTCGCCGTTACGGGTTTCGCAGTCGAACTGCACGTCGATGGTACCGAGCGGGTGCTCGATCCCGACCCGCACCGGTCTGGCGGGGCCTACGTCGGCCAGCCCTTCGGCCACGGTACCCGGTGCAAGCACCGCCGATCCCGTGCAGATCGACCCGGTCACCGCGTAGGTCGGGTGGCACTTCCAGGGCATCAGGTAGCGCGCCGCCACGGTGCCGCCGGCGCGTGGCGGCGCCAGCAGGCCGATCTTCGGCACCACCGAAGCGGACACGTCACCGAGTCCCATGCGCCGCCCCGCCTCGATGCGCACCGGCTCGAGCCGTTCGAACAGGGCGCGGTTGGCGTCGATCGCCTCGCGCGACTCGTACCCCGCCAGGCCCAGGCTCGCGGCGCGCGCGATCATCATGGGCATGGCGACGTCGATGCAGGTGACCTCGATCCCGTCGATCACCTCGCGCGGGCTGCCGGTCGGGAACAGCGCGCCGGTCTTGGAGCCGATCACGTCCATGAAGTCGAGAACGATCGGCGCCGCGCTGCCCGGCACGCCGTCGATGCGCGCGTCGCCTTCGTAGTTCACGCGCCCGGCGGGGGTGTGCACGAGCGCGTGCACGAGCGAACCGGTGTTGACGCTGTGGATGCGTACCGGGGTGTGCTCGCCCGCGATGGCAACCAGGCCCATCTCGATCGCCGCCGGTCCGACGCCGGCAAGGATGTTGCCGCAGGTCGGCCTGAAATCCACCGAGCGTTCGCTCGCGTGCACCTGGGCGAAGAAGTAGTCGACGTCGGCACCGGCGTGGCTGGACGGCGACAGTATCGCCACCTTGCTGGTGGTCGGCTGCCCGCCGCCGATACCGTCGACCTGCAACGGCGACCCCGCCCCGAGCGCGGCGATCAGCACCTCGGCCAGCCGGTCGCGCTCGGCCGGCAGGTCGGCGGCGCGGAAATAGGGGCCGCGCGAGGTGCCGCCGCGCATCAGGATGCAGGGAATCTCGCGCTGGGTCATCGGGTCAGCGGCCGGCAAACGGCCAGGGCAGGTCGACGAGACTCTGCAGCAGCCCCGGCGGGAAGTCGCGGTTGAGGGCGCCGGCGAGCACCAGCAGCAGGCCGATGCCGAGCACCGTGAGGGCGGCGATCCGGCCCCAGCCGAGTCCCTCGCGCACGCGCAGGAACACCAAGAAGAACACGCCCAGCGCGATCACGAACCCCACCAGCGCGGTCAACGCCAGCAGGCCGAGCAGCCAGCCGAGCGTGGGCCAGAGGCCGCGTTCGGCTCGCGCGTCGTCGCCGTGCACGTCCGTGTCCGCGAACAGCGGGCTCGATACCGGGGAGCGGCGCATCTGCACGATCACCAGCAACGCCCCGAACGCGGACAGCCCGGCGACGGTCAACGGAAACACCTTGTCGATCAGCACCGACAGGCGCAGCGCATCGAGCGCGGTCGTCAGCAGCAACGCGAAGATCACGACCGCGAACAGCACCGGGCCGCGTTTCGAACGCCCTTCGTGCGAGGTGTCGTGCGGCGCGTTGAGCGAGCCCGACTGGCGCACGCCGAGCCAGATGGACACCACCGTGATCACGATCAGCACGATCACGGTCGGCGAGAAAATGTAGTCCATGCCCTCCTCCAGGCCGCGGCGAAATCGCGACAGCGCGATCTGGGTGGCCTGGTAAGTGTAGACCTCGGCCTGGTCGGCGAGCACGAAACCGATCAGGAACGCCGGGCGCGGCCAGTCGAAGCGGCGCATGAAGATGCCGAGCAGCCCGATCGCGACCAGCGCGCCGAGGTCCCACAGGGTCTGGCGGGACTGGAAGGCGGCAAACGAGATCATCATGAACAGGAACGGCACCAGCAGCGGGAAGCGCACCGTCGTCAGCCGCGCCACGCCCCCGGAGAGGAAAATGCACAACCCCGCGCCCAGCACGTTGGCGAGCGCCAGCGACCAGACCACCGTGTAGGTGATGGGCAGGTCGTTGCGGATCATCTGCGGGCCCGCTTCGTAGCCGATCAGGATCATGCCGCCGATGAACACCGCCATCGACCCGGAGCCGGGAATGCCGAACAGCAGGGTGGGCACCAGGCCGCCGCCCTCCTTGGCGTTGTTGGAGCTCTCCGGGCCGATCACGCCGCGGATGTCGCCCTTGCCGAACTTCGACTTGTCGCGGGCGGTCTGCACCGTGTGCCCGTAGGCGATCCAGTCGACCACCGAGCCGCCGAGGCCCGGGATCACGCCGACGATCACGCCGATGATCGAGCAGCGGATCGACAGGAACAGGTTCTGCCACCAGTCGCGAATACCGTCGAGCCAGCCGGCGCCGAGCGTGGCGTGCTCGGATATCGCCCGGTCCTGGCGCAGCAGCGAGATGATCTCGGGAATGGCGAAGATGCCGAGACCCACGATCACCAGTTGCAGGCCGTCCTGCAGGTACCAGAAACCGAAGTCCATGCGCGAGGACCCCTGCGCGGGCGCCTCGCCGACGGCACCGACCGCCATGCCGAGGCCCGCCGCGACCAGCCCCTTGAGCAGCGTCTGCCCGGCCAGCACCCCGACCATGGAAAACCCGAGGATGGTGAGCATCAGCAGTTCGGGCAGCCCGAACGCGAGGATCAGCGGGCGCGCCAGCAGGATGAAGAACGTCAGGATCAACGCGCCCAGCAGGCCGCCGAAGAGCGAGGACACGAAGGCGGCCGACAGCGCCCGCGCCGCCTGACCCTGCTTGGAGAGCGGGAAGCCGTCGAGCACGGTCGCCTGCGAGGCCGACGACCCCGGAATGCCCATCAGCACCGAGGCGAAGGTGTCGGAGGTCGGGATGACGGCGACCAGGCCGACCATCAGCGCCAGCCCCGACACCGGGTCCATGCCGTACAGGAACGGCAAGACCAGCGACAGCCCGGCGATGCCGCCCAAGCCCGGGAACACCCCCACCGACAAGCCCAGGCAGACGCCGAGCACCAGGAATCCCAGTTGCTCGGGGCGCAGGATCAGCGAGAACGCCTCGCCGAGCGCCGGCATCGCCGTGGCCAGAAAATCCAATGGCTTCCCCCCGGGAGGCGCGGCGGCCGGGCGTTTCCCGGCCGCCGTACGTCAGGCCCGCGTCGGGCGGGTACTACAGTTCGACGCCGTAGCGGTCCTTGAGCCAGCCCTTGATCCAGGCGATGGCTTCCGGATCGACCTCGGTGCCGAGGGTCTTGAAGGTCTCCGCCGCCTTGCCGGTGGCCTGCGGGTAGACGCCGAGGCGCTTCTCGGAGATCTTGCGGAAATCCGGGCGCTGGGTCACGGTCCTGAACGCCTTTGCGTAGGTGTCGTAGATGTCACGCGAGGTGTCCTTCGGCAGGAAGACCATTTTCTGCGCGGGAAAGCCGGCGATGAAAAAGGCCTTCCACGCTTCCCACTTGGCGCCCGAGGTCTGGCAGGCCGTGATCTTCTCGCACACCTCCTTGAACGTCGGGATGCCGGGGAAGGTCGGGTCGCGGATGATGTTACCGTCGTCGTCGAGCGCGCCCCAGGTCATGATGGGCACGGCCTGGCCGCTCTCGACCAGCGGCGTCACCCTGGAGAGGAACGCCGAGGAAGTCTGGTAGTCGATGTTGGCCTCGCCGCGCTCGAACATCAGCCGCCCGTCGCCGCGGCCCTTGAGGCCGAACACCGGGTCGACGCGCATGCCGAGCATCTCGAAGGCCAGCAACGGCACGAGGTCGAGGCGCGTCGCGCCCTGCGAGCCGTAGATGAAGTCGGTGTTGTCGATGACCGCCTGCGGGTTCTTCTTCCACTGCGCGCCGAGATCGGCCGGCAGGTAGGCGACGCCGCCCGTGGCCGACGCCAGCACCACGTGCCAGTCCTTGTAGTCGAACTTGACGCGCCGGTCACCGAGCAGGTACGGGAACTGCGTCGAGCCGGACGTGCCGAGAATGGTCAGCCCGTCGGGGCGCACGCGCGAGGCAAAATAATTGGCACCCTTGGTCGAGCCGGCGCCGGGCATGTTCTTGACCACCACGGCCGGCTTGCCCGGCAGCGCCTCGGACAGCAACGGCGCGTAGAAGCGCGCCCACTTGTCGGAGCCGCCGCCTTCGGAGAAGGGTATGATCCATTCGATAGTCTTGCCGGTGAAATCGGCCGCCTGGGCCGGCAGCGTGCCCGCCAGCGCGAGCGCGGCTGCGGCCGCCGTGGCCGCCAGTCTTGAGATGTAGCGCATGTGTTGCCTCCCGGGGCAGTTGGTGACGCGCGGGAGGCGACAGCGCACGGCGCATGCACGCTCTGGACGGGTTTGCCTCCTCCCAGCCAGCGGCCGAGCGCTTCTACAGAGCGTCGTTGCCTCTGGACGGAGCCACCTTAGCGGGTGAAACTTTCGCCAGGCTTTCATCGGGCGGGCCCGGTCCGCCCCGGCGAGCGACGGTGCGAATAGCGATCGTGGAGGACAACCTGATGCTCGCCGATGCGATCGCCAAGTCCCTCGGCGACGGCGGGCACGGGGTCGACGTGCTGCACGCCGGCGATACGGCCCGCGACTTCCTGTGCCGCGAGGACGTGGATGCGGTGGTGCTCGACATCAACCTGCCGGGTCTGTCCGGGCTCGACGTGCTGACCGACATGCGCCAGCGCGGCGACACCACGCCGGTGCTGCTGCTGACCGCCCGCGGCGAAACGCAGGATCGCGTCAACGGGCTCGATGCCGGTGCCGACGACTACCTGGTCAAACCGTTCGACATGGCCGAGTTGAACGCCCGCGTGCGCGCCCTGCTGCGGCGCCACGGGGCCGGCAAATCGCACACCGTGAGCGCCGGGGAACTGACCCTGGATCGCACGGCACGCCGGTTGTTCCGGGGCTCGCAGGCGCTGGAGCTGCCGCGGCGCGAGTTCGCGCTGGCGGAACTGTTCCTGCTGCGCCTCGAGCGGGTGATCTCCAAGGAACAGATCCTCGACCACCTGTACGGCGCGGGCGCGGAGGTCGACCTGTCCACCGCGGAACTCTACGTGCACCGCCTGCGCAAGCGCATCGCCGGGTGCGGCGTGACCATCAAGACCCTGCGCGGTCTCGGCTACTACATGGAGCCGCGGGCGTGAGGACACCGCGCGCGATCCGTACCCGCCTGCTGGTGTGGCTGCTGGTCCCGCTGAGCGCGATCGCCGCGCTCGAAGCCACGGAGACCTATTTCACCGCACGCGCGACCTCCGAGGCGCTGTATGACAAGACCCTGGCCGCCGTGCTGCTGACCGTTTCGGAAAACGTGCTGGCCTCCGGCGGCGACCTGCTCTCGGAGAACGTGCTGGAAGTGCTGACCGAGAACCTCGGCGATCAGCTCTTCTATCACGTGGCTGGCCCCGACAACACCTTCGTCACCGGCTACTCGGGCTACCCGCGACCGCCCGCCGACGTGGTGCTGCAAAGTGGGCGCCCGGCGTTCTACGACGGCCGCTACCAGGGCGACCCGGTACGGGTCGCGGCCATGCGCCAACTGGTATCCGGGCGCGATCTGAACGGCTGGATCACGGTCACGGCGTGGCAGACGGTGCGCGGGCGCGTGGCCCTGTCGCTGGAACTCTTCGGCCAGTCCCTGCTGCGCCTGGCGATCCTGGTCGGCGCCGCGGGGGTGATCGTGTGGCTGGCCCTGCATACCGGTCTCAAGCCGCTGACCGAGTTGCGCACGGCGCTGGAGAACCGCTCGCCGGGCGAGCTGTCGCCGATCCGCCGCCCGGTGCCGATCGAGCTGCGCAGCCTGGTCGCCTCGCTCAACGCGCTGCTGGCCAAGGTGCGCGACGAACGCCAGGCCCGCGAACGCTTCATCGGCGATGCCGCCCACCAGTTGCGCAATCCCGTCGCCGCGCTCAAGGCCCAGGCCGAGGTCGCCGGCGATGCCCGCACCGCCGCGGAGATGCGCGCCCGCCTGGCGCGGATCGCCGAGGTGAGCGCCCGCCTGGCGCTGCTGGTCAACAGGCTGCTCAGCAGCGCCCGCGCGAACTCACCGCCCGGGCCCGGCCAGGGGCACGAGGACTTCGACCTGGTGGGGCTGACGCGTGAGGCGGCCCGGGAGCACGCGCCGCGGGCCGTGCGCAAGGGCCAGGAGTTCTCCTTCGAGGCGGCCGAGACCCGTATCGGCGTGCACGGCGACCGGACCCTCGTCGGCGAGGCGATCGCCAACCTCATCGACAACGCCATCGTGCACAACCCGCCCGGCACGGCGGTCTCGGTGGCGGTCGCCAGGCGCAACGGCACCGTCGAGGTGGTGATCGAGGACGACGGGCCCGGGATCCCCGGCCCGGCGCACGCCGCCGTCATGGAGCCCTTCGTCAGCCTGGACGACGAAAGCGAAGGCAGCGGCCTGGGGCTGTCGATCGCGCGCGACATCGCGCGCGCCCACCAGGGTCAGGTCAGGTCGTCGCCGGGGCGCAACGGCCGCGGTTCACGCTTCGAACTGGTCCTGACGACAGCCGCCGCGGAAGCGGCGGCGGACGACGGGCATAGACGTCGCCGAGACCCAGGGTCTCGAGGTCTTTCCTGAACGGCGCCGCGCCGGCCGCGGCGGCCAAGGCCATCCCCTGGGCAGCGCGTACCCGCCGCACGGGCGTTGCCGCACCACCCGCGATGGTCGTGCGGCCCGGTTCCGGGGACGGCGTTCGCACGCGCAGGCGGTCGCGTTGCCATGCCCAGCCGATTCGGACACACTCACCGCCGATCCGCGCACGACAACGACCACGAGGCGCCCCATGCCAGGCAAGACGATCGCTTTTTTCCCCGAGGCCGCTTTCGGCCCGGCGCTGAATTCCGTCGGCATCGCCCAGGCGGTCGAGCAACTCGGCCACCGGGCCGTGTTCCTCTCCGACCCGGGTTTTGTCGAGGTCTACCGGGGCTACGGTTTCGAGTCGCACCCCGTGAACCTCTCCGAGCCGATGGAGCCCGAGGCGATGGCGAAGTTCTGGGAGGATTTCATCAACGGTCACATTCCGAACTTTCGCAAGTCCCCCCTGGAGCAGATCGACAACTACGTGAAAGACTGCTGGGAAGCGATCGTCGACAGCGCCAAGTGGGCGGAGAAGGATCTGCCGGGGGTGCTCGAGCGGATCGCCCCGGACGTGGTGTGCGTGGACAACGTGGTCCTGTTCCCGGCGATCAAGCGCTACGCGCGCGACCACGCAAAGCCCTGGGTGCGCATCATCTCGTGCTCGGAAAACGAGATCGAGGACCCGGCCATCCCGCCGCACCTGTCCGGCTGCGGCGCCCGCGACAGCGACTGCCACGAAGCCTACCGCCGGCGCTTCAACGAGGTGATCAGGCCCATCCACGACGACTTCAACGCCTTCATCCAGGATTGCGGCGAAGCGCCCTACCCGCTCGGCCAGTTCTTCGAGGCCTCCGGGCACATGAACCTGCTGCTCTACCCCGAGGCGGTCAAGTTCGAGCGCGCCCATCCGCTCGACCCGGCGCGGTTCCAGTACCTCGAAGGCTGCGTGCGCAGCGACGAGCCCTACACGGTGCCGAAGTTCGCGGCCAACGAGGGTGCGCCGTTGCTCTACATCAGCTACGGCTCGCTCGGCGCCGGCGACACCGAGTTGCTGAAACGGGTCATCGCCGCGGTGGCGAAGATGCCGGTGCGCGCGCTGGTCAACGTCGGCGACTACGAGAGCGCCTACGACTCGGTGCCGGACAACGTGGTCGTCCAGAGCTGGTACCCGCAGCCCTCGGTGATCCCGCAGGTCGATGCGGTGATTCACCACGGCGGCAACAACTCGTTCACCGAGTGCCTCTATTTCGGCAAGCCGGCCATCATCATGCCCTACGTGTGGGACGGGCACGACAATGCCACGCGCGTGCACGAAACCGGCCACGGCCTGAAGCTCGACCGCTACCGGTGGGGCGACGACGACCTCGCCGCTGCCGTCGAGACCGTGCTGAACGATGCCGCCATGCACGCGCGCCTCGAATCGACGTCGAAACAGATGCGCGCACAGCCCGGCACCGCCAAGGCGGCGGCGATCCTCGACCGCCTGGCGGGCTGAGCGGCTGGGCATGGCCGGCAAGTTCCACTCCAGCGCACCGCACATCCGCGCGGCGCGCGATTTCGACCACAACCTCGTCGACTGGGGGCCGGTCGCGGCAGCGATCGCCGGCAACAGTCGCACCCGCGGCGTGCTGCTCTACAAGGGCCAGGACGGGACGCCGGAGGCGGGGTTGTGGGAGTGCACGCCGGGGGAATGGGAGTGCCACGTCACGCGTGACGAGTTCTGTCACTTCCTCGCCGGGCGCTGCACCTACACCCACGAATCGGGCGAGGTGATCGTCGTCGAGCCCGACACGACCGCGTTCTTTCCGGCCGGCTGGCGTGGCACCTGCCGCGTCGAGGAGACCGTGCGCAAGGTCTACATGATCGGCTGACGGCGGCACTCCCTGCCGTCCCCCACGAGCCGCCCAGAGACCCCTGTCGCCGACTGCTTCCTCAGGCCAGCAACTCCCGCGCGCGCCGCAGTCGCGCGGGGATGTCGATACCCTGCGGGCAGACCGCGCAGGCCGCTTCCAGCACGGCGTCCGGCACGTCGCGCGTGTGCGCCGGCAACGCGCGATAGAGCTCACGCGCCCGTTCGGCCTTGCCGTCGTAGCACTCGTAGTACATCAGAAAGCGCAACGGCGCGGCGATCGCCACGTCGAGCGCCACCGCGCTCTCACACAAGTGGTTGCAGCCGTTGCAGCTGTACCCGGCGGTGAGCGCCGCCAGGCGATTGAGCTGGTGACTTTCCGCCGCGCTCAGCGGTTTCTCCGAGCGTGCCGCCTCGACGTTCTCGCGCACGTAGCGCACGCTGTCCATTTCCGAGACGATCGAGGCGATGCGCTCGTCGGCCCACACCGACTTGAGCTTGGCCTGGCCCAGCGTGAAATCGCGCGAGCGAAACTGCACGACCTCTTCGAGGTCTCTCGGCACCGAGCCCTGCGTCTTCATCGCGAGCAACGCGATCCCGGCGCGGTGACAGGCATCGATGGCGAGGTTCAGCTCGCGATCGCCGTAGCGGCGGAAGTTGTAGCGAAACAGCACCGCGTCGATGCCGCCGACCCGCGCGGCCTTGTTCATCAGTTCGACGACGTTGCCGTCGTGGCAGGAAAAGCCGAACAACCGCGTCTTCCCGGCCGCCTTGAGCCGCTCGCCCAGCGCGAGGTAGTCGCGATCGAGCATGCGCAGATCGTTGATGCCGTGCATCAGGTAGAGGTCGAGGTAGTCGGTCTCGAGCTCGGCGAGCGCCCGCTCGATGCCGTCCAGCAGTCCGTCGGGGCGGCGCGCCCCGGACTTGGAGGTCAGCCACAGCTTGCTTCGATCGCCCATCTGGGTGAGGAAGTTCGCGATCGCCCGGTGCGAGGCGCCATAGCCGTAAGACAACGCGGTGTCGAACCAGGTGACGCCCGAGTCGAAACTGCGGTGCATGACCTTGTCGTAGCGCGGGTCGAGGCGCTGCGAGGTCCCCAGCTGCATGATCGGCACGTCGATGCCGGTGCTGCCCAGCTTGCGCTGCGGGATGCCCGTCGCCGCCGCCACCGGTGTGCCGCCCTGCCCCGCCATCGCGGGCAGCGGGAGGCTCGCGCCACCCATGGCCGCCGCCGAGGCGATGGCCGACTTGAGAAACCCCCGCCTGCCGCTCCGGTTGTCGTCCATCTCCGTTACTCCTCGTTGACACCGGTGGGGCTGTAGGCACCCCACGCCGAAGTCGTCTCTCGCTCGCCTCAGATGGGCCGCGCCGGCGTGCGCGAGCGCAACAGCAGCTTGCGCTCCGCGGAACGGCTCTCGCCCACCGCGGTCACGTAGACCGCCGGCTGGTCCTGCACCGGGCACTCCGCCTCGCAGATCCCGCAGCCGATACACAGGTCGGGGACGATGAACGGCTTGTTGAGCACCACCATCTGCCCGAACACGTCGCGCGTCTCCTCGTCGTGCGTCTGGATCGCCTTGGGCGCCACGGGGCAGACCTCTTCGCAGACCACGCAGGGAATCTGGTTGGCCCACGGCAGGCAGCGCGAGGTGTCGATGAAAGCCGTGCCGAGACGCACGGGCCCCTGCTTGGCGTACGGGCCTTCGCCCAGCTTCTCGGCCACGCTGATACGGCGGATGGCGCCGGTCGGGCACACCTCCGAGCAGAGGTTGCACTTGAGCTGGCAATGGGCGATGCGGAAATTCATCACCGGCGTCCACACGGCTTCGATGCCGCCCTCTTTCAAGGTCGCCGGCTGCAGCACGTTGGTCGGACACACGTTGATGCACTGGTCGCACTTGATGCAACGCTCGAGGAACTCGTTCTCCGCCACCGACCCCGGCGGGCGGATCATGGCCGCCGAGAAGTTCGCATCGTTTACGCGTCCGTTGTTGCGCATCATCGGCGCAGCCGCCAGGCCGATGGCGCCGGCGAACACGACCTTGCGCCGCGACAGGTCCGGGTAGGGCACGACCTGCTTGCGGTCCTGTCGAAACGCGGTGAACTCGAGCGCGTCCTCGGGGCAGTCGTCGATGCAGTTCATGCACGAGAAACATTCGGCCTGGCGCACCAGCGACTGCGGGTCCGAGGCGCCCTCGCAACGCGTCAGGCACAGGTTGCAGTCGGTGCACTTGTCGACGATGCGGTTGATGCGAAAGACGCTCTTGCTGGCGATGGCGCCGAGCAACGCGCCGAGGGGGCACACGAAGCGACAGAAGAACCGCGGCTTCCACAGGTTGGCGAGCACGAAGGCGAGAAAGATCACGCCGATCCAGAACGAGCCGACGAAGATCCGGCTTTCGACGCCGGGCGAGAACTTGAGCGCGTCGAGGAACGCCGCACCGGCACCCGCGCCCTCCACCACGGCGCCGACACGGTCGACGGTCGAATCGGCGATCGGGGCGACGAACGTGCTCAAGCCCCGGTACATCATCACGATCGGGTCCAGCAGGCCGATCTGCAAAGCGCCGAGCGCCGCCATCACCAGGAACACGATCAGGATGGAGTACTTGACGAACTGCAGCGGGTGGTAGCGGTTCTGCGCGATGCGCCGCGGGGCGCTGCGGGTGTCGAACAGCCAGCCCACGAACTGGTGCAACGTGCCGTAGGGGCAGATCCAGTTGCAGAACACCCGCCCGAACAGGAACGTCAGGGCGACGACGATCAACGCCCAGCCGAGCGCCTTGTAGACGTAGCCGGTGGCGAGCACCGTCGAGAGCATCACCAGCGGGTCGAGTTCCAGCAGGCCCGAGACCGGGTAGCCGCCGAGGCGCGACGTCCAGGTCGCCCAGCAGGCCAGCACGAACAGCACGAAGAACAGCACCTGTGAGGCGACCCGCACGCGGGTCAGGCGCAGCCAGTTGCGCGGCACCCCTTCGAGGCGGCGCGCAAGCGAGGCGCGAAGCCCTTTCATACGACCTCCTTGGTCAGCCCCCTGTAGTCCACCTTGCCGCTGCCCTTGTGCTCGGCGGAATACAGGTACTCGGGCAGGCGTCCGTGGCGCTCGAGCAGGTGCTCGAACGCCCAGGCGTCCATCGCCACCGGGTCGACGCCGCTGAGGATGGTCTGTCCGTCGCGCACGTTGGACGGGTCGCCGCCGGTCGGCCCGTTCGCCATCAGCACGCGCGTGCCGTCGAGGATGGTCAGCGTCGGGCGGATCATGATCGAGAGATCGGAGACGATCTCGTGGATGTCCTGGTGGAACTGGTTGCGCCGCCCGCCGAGCAGCCCGTACCAGTTCTTGATCCCGAGCGAGGCGTGGCAGAGATTGTGGTCCTTGACCGGGGCGATGCCGATCACCTTGTCGACGTTGCGAAACGGGCGCCGGAAGAAGGGCCAGTGCTCGATCAGTTTCGCGCCGGGGGTGTGCAGCACCTCGAAGGCGTTCGGGTCCGGCAGGTACACGCGCGCGCCGGCCTGCTCGGCCGCCGCACCGATGCCGCTCTTGGCGAAACAGTCGGCCGGCGACTCGATGGGGTTGTCGGCGACGCGCACCTCGCCGGCGCGCGCGTCGACCAGCAACAGGCGCACGAGGATGTCGATGATCTCGGGGTTGGTGGTGGCGCCGAGGTTGGGCGAGCGGTCGAAAGCGACGTTGGGCTTGATCAGCACCACTTCGCCCGGTTGCACGTAGCGTGTGAGTCCGCCGATCGCGTCGAGCGACTTCATCAGCATCGCGCGGGTCTCGCCGCCGCGCCCGATGCCGACGCGCACCGGTCCCGGCGGCGGCGCCACGCGATAGTCGGGCAACGTGAACGGCACCGGCTGCGGCAAGCCGCGCAGGCCGCTCGTGTCGCGCAGCGACAACGGGTAGTCTTCCGGCGCGTAGGCCAGGTACAGGCCCGCACCGGTCAGCGTGCCGAGCGCGAGCGTGCGGCGCAGGACCTCGCGGCGAGTGACTCGCTCGCCGCGGTAGTCGGCGTGCGGGTAGCGCTTGCGCTCAGCCATCGCCGCCGGCCTCGGCGAGTTGCTCGCGCACGCGAGCCAGCCATTCCTCGATGCCCGCCTCGCTCGGCATGTTGTCGAGACCGTAGAGGTAACGCCCGGCGCGCGCGACGACGAAATAGGTGTTGAGGAACTCGTGGCGGAACACCACCCGTTCCTGGTCCTCGTCGAGACGCTGGTACTCGTAGGCCTGCTCCTCGAGCAACGCGTCGAGCAGCGCGCGGGCGGCGTCGGCGTCGCTGGCGACGTGCAGGAACAGGCGCGCGTTCGCATCGATGCCCGGGTCGGCGAACCAGAACCGCTCGGCAAAGTCGTACTGGAAGACGTTGCTCTCCTGGAACTGGATCGCGGCTTCGCCGAAGCCCAGGCCGTCGCGCAACAGGGCGAAGCCCTCGGGCACCTCGGCGGCACCGTTCCCGGTGCCCGCGTCACCGCCGAGCGCGGCGAAGGCAATCACCAGCTGAGCGGCCTTGGCCGACACCGCCTCATCCTGGCGATCGGCGGCCGCGCGGAAGAAATACTGCCCCTTGCGGCCAATCACGCCGGCCGCGGTGAGAAAGAAACTCACCCCGTCGCGTTCGTCGACCTCGCGTCCCGAGGCGTGCTCGGCGAAGACCCCGAGACTGCCGCCGAGGTCGCCCTGGTCGAACAGTTCGAGCGCGAACTCGGTGCCGTCGGGCGCCGCGCGCAGCAGCAGGTAGTCGAGCCGCACGAAGCCCTGCTTGATGAATTTCTCCGCCTCCCCGTTGATCTTCTGGTAGAGGTTGTCCGCGGAGAAGCGGCGCACCGGTGCGACCGGTTGCCAGGCCGCGTCGCGCACCGCGGGCGGGAAATTGCCAAAATCGAACTCGCCCGCCAAACGCAACTCGCCCGGCTCGGCCCAGCGTTGCAGCGGGCGGTTGTAGAGGGTGATCTCGGGGCGCTCCTGGTAGAGCAGTTCGATCGGCAGGTCACGCTCGGAAGCGTCGAAGCGCTCGCGCTGCGCCACGACCCAGTACACGAGTGCCGCTAGCACGACGGCAATAGCGGCCACCGACCAGTGCTCGGCCTTGGGCACCTGCCGGCGGTAGAGCCTGCTGCGGCGGGTGTTGAATACGGCGCTTCTGTGCATGCTTCACCCGGCGGTGCGGCACGTCGCTGAGAAGGATCGGATCATACCACCATCGGGCGCGCGGCCAGGTTACGAGACCGGCGCCGTCTGCGCCGCTACGCATGGTCACGGACCGTCCGCGCGGTGGGCGTTCAGCACCTCGGCAAACCGCAACCGGCGGCCGGGCGAGGCTTCGAGCACGAACGCGGCGAGCGCTGCGGGGCCGCCGCAGGCGGCGAACTCGGCGCGCAACGCCGCCTCGCTCAAGGCGGGCGCGGGGAACCGGTGTGCCCGCGCCGCCCAGCGCGTGATGCGCGCAATCGAGTAGGCGGGCGCGCCACCCGTCATGCGGAGGGCGGCGCCGCGATCAGCCCGGCGCGGACAGGTCGACGAGCGTCCGGAACCCGCCCCAGAACATCCGTTTGGCGTCGAACGGCATGGACGCCGCATCCATGCCGGCGAGGCGTGGGTCTTTCATGACCCGGGCGTTGACCCGGTCGCGATGCGCGCGCGAGCGATAGACGATCCAGGCGAACACCACGGTCTCGCCGGGACGGAGCTTGACGCTCTGCGGGAACGAGGTGTGCTTGCCGGGCGCCACGTCGTCGGCGACACACTCGACGTAATCGAGCGCGCCGTGCTCGATCCAGATCTTGCCGGCCTTGCGTGCCAGTCGCCGGTAGGCCGGCAGGTTCTCTTGCGGAACCGGCAGCACGAAACCATCGACGTATCGGGCCATGGTCGTTCCCTCCCGGTCGAGACCGGCGCAGTGTAGCGCACCGACACCATCAGCCACCGCGCCTGCAACCGCGGCCCGCGCAGGTGCGCGCCTGCCGGGCGCGCACATTCGCTATCATCGGCAGCCCGTTCTCACGACGCCCGCGCCCATGACCCGACAACGATTCGACGCCGAGCGGCTCGAGGCCTTTGCGAGCCAGGTCTTCGCGGCGCTCGGGCTGGCCGACGCCGACGCCCGGCGAATCGCCGCGGACCTGGTCGCGGCGGACCTGCGCAACGTCGGCTCGCACGGAATCGCCCGCATCCCGCTCTACGTCGAGCGCCTGCGCGCCGGCCTGGTGAACCCGCGCCCGAACGTGCGCATCGAGGCGGTCACGCCGGTGGTGGCCAGCGTCGACGGCGACCACGGCTTCGGCTTCGTGGTCGGGCACCGGGCCATGGACCGGGCCATCGAGATGGCGCGCGAGTCGGGCATCGCGCTGGCCGGGATCCGGCACAGCACGCATTTCGGCATGGCCGCCCTCTATGTCCAGCAGGCGCTGGACGCCGGTCTGCTCGCGCTGGTGTTCACCAACTCCTCGCCGGCGGTGCCCGTCTGGGGTTCGCGCGGGGCCTTCCTCGGGTCTGCGCCTTTCGCCGCCGGTGCGCCGGGCGGGCGGCACGGGGACTACCTGCTCGACATGGCCATGTCGGTGACCGCGCGCGGCAAGATCAAGCTGGCGGCGCAGCGTGGGGAAGCGATTCCCGAAGGGCTGGCGCTCGATGCCGAAGGACGCCCCACGACCGACGCCGCGGCCGCCTTCGCCGGCGTGTGCCTGCCGTTCGGCGGCGCCAAGGGCGCCGGGCTGGCGATGCTGATGGACATCCTGTGCGGCGTGCTGACGGGCGCCGGCTACGCGGGCGGGGTCGGCAACCCGCACCGCGATTTCGACCGCCCGCAGGACGTCGGCCATTTCATGCTGGCGATCCGGCCCGACCTGTTCATGAGCGAGAGCGAGTTTCGCGCTCGCATGGACACCCTGGTCGAGCGGGCCAGGGCGCAGCCCCTGGCGGCCGGGGTCGACGAGATCCTGATCCCGGGCGAGCCGGAACGGCGCAGCCACGCTCGCCACCTCGTCGACGGCGTGGCGCTGGACGAGCAGGTCCGAGCGCAGCTCGAAATGGTGGCGGCGCAACTCGGCATCGCGCCGCCGCGCGCCCGCGCACACTGACGCCTCGGCGAACACGCGCTATCCAAGGGGGACCGACCATGGGCAGACTCAGCGGCCGCATCGCGTTGATCACGGGCGCCGCCGCCGGCATCGGCAAGGCGAGCGCCGAACGGTTCGCCCGCGAGGGCGCGGCGCTCGGCCTCATCGACGTCGACGACGCCGCCGGCCAAGCGCTCGCGGACCGCTTGCGGGCCGCCGGAGCCGAAGCGCGCTATCACCGTGCCGACGTCAGCGAGGCGGCGCAACTGCAGCGCGCCATCGACGCGCTGGCGACGGACCTGGGCGGTATCGACGTGCTCTACAACAACGCCGGCGGCGCCACGTCGCAGGACGGTTTCACGCTCGACATGCCACTCGCCGAATTCGGGCGCGCCATCGGCCTGAACCTGTTCGGCACCTTCGCCGCCTGTCGCTTCGCCATTCCCCACCTCGAACGCCGCGGCGGCGGCTCGATCGTCAACACCGCATCGATCCGCGCCATGATCGGCACCGCGGGCGCCGACGCCTACACCGCGGCCAAGGGCGGCATAGTCACCCTGACGCGCGCCCTGGCGCTGCAATGCGCGCCGATGAACATCCGCGTCAACGCGATCGCGCCGGGCACGGTGCTGACCGAACGGGTGCGCGGTTTCATGGCGGCCGGCAACGACTCGGGACCCGACGCGGCAATGGTCCAACGCCACCTGCTGGGACTCGGCGAGCCGGACCGGGTCGCCTCCGTGGCATTGTTCTTCGCCAGCGACGACTCGCGCTGGGTGACCGGCCAGGTGCTGGCCGTCGACGGCGGCGCCAGCGCCAACTGATCGCGGGTTCAGCGCCCGGCAGGCACCGCGTTGGGGGAGCCCGGCCCGCTCCGCCGCACGACTGCACTGCCCCGCTCCGCCGCCGCCGGCGCGGGCCCTACAATGGCGCCTCCCTGAGCTGAACCGCGGCACCATGACGACCCGATCCGAGTCCCGCCCCGCCCTGTTCGCGAACCTGCGCGGCGACGTCTATGGCGGGCTGACCGCGGCGGTGGTTGCCCTGCCGCTGGCACTCGCTTTCGGCGTAGCCTCCGGCGCCGGTGTCCTGGCCGGCCTGTACGGGGCGATTTTCGTGGGCTTTTTCGCCGCCGTGTTCGGGGGCACGCCGGCCCAGGTCTCCGGGCCTACCGGGCCGATGACGGTGGTGATGGCGGTGCTCATCACGCGCTTCGCGCACGACCCCGCGCTCGCCTTCACCGTGGTGATCATGGGCGGCGCGTTCCAGATCCTGTTCGGCCTCGTCGGCATCGGGCGCTACGTCAAGCTGGTGCCCTACCCGGTCGTGTCCGGTTCACGAGTGGCATCGGCTGCATCATCATCGTGCTGCAACTGGCCGCACTCCTCGGCCACGCGGCGCCCGACGGCGCCATCCTGGTCAAGCTGGCGGCGCTGCCCGCCATGTTCGGGGCACCCGCATGGCAGGCGCTCGCGCTCGGTAAGCTGAGCCTCGCGGTGATGTACCTGACGCCGGCGCGCGTGGCCCGCATCGTGCCCTCGGCGCTGCTGGCGCTGGTGGCCGGTACCGCCGCCGGCGTGTCGATGCTGCCGGGCGCGCCGGTCATCGGCGCCATCGTTCGGCTCCGCGCGCGACGTGGCACGCCTGCTGACGAGCAGCCCGGCGCAGGAAGTGCTGGTGGTCGACCTCAGCGACGTGCCTTTCGTCGACAGCAGCGCCTCGATCGCGCTCGAGGAGCCGGTGCGTGCAGTGCAACGCGACGGGGACATCGTCATCCTGTGCGGCCTGCAGGAACGCGTGCGCAGCACGCTGCGCAGGCTCGGCGTGCTCGACCTGATCGAGCCATCACACATCGTTGCCACCCGGCCCGAGGCGCTGGAGCGCGCGGCCGCGTTGCGCGCGCTCGGGCGAACGGCCGATTGACCGCGCGAGGCGCCAGGAAACACCCGCATGCCGCCCCGCGCGAGCACGTCGGCGGTCGCCGTCGGTCGAAGTCCCGCCCCAGCAGAGCGCCCACCTGCGCGGCTTCGGCACCCCCTTGTATTTCGATCGACAGCGCGGAGCGGTGGTTGGGCAACCCGGCCCGCGCTGGTGTCGTTGTCCGGACCGCACTACACTCGATCGCCCGCGCGCCCGAGGGGTCGTGCGTGCGACCAACGACCTGCCGGTCGGCCCGGGCATCGCCCGCGGGCCCGGCGCAACCCGACGAACACCCGCAACGATGATGAGCGAGCGACGCGCCGAACTCGAACGTCTGCGGCCGGCATCGGCCGAAGCCCGGCGGGAGCGCCGCGTGGAAGCCGCGCGTGGACGACGGTCCGCCGGCGGAGCAATTCCTCGGCGACACGCTTTGCGAGCAAGCGAACTTCGGCGGGCTCGGGCGCATGGACGCGCGTTTCGTCGAGGGCTAGCGTGGCGCGGGCGCCCCTGCAGGTCGTGATCCTCGGCGCCGGCGG
>JBFJWO010000014.1:0-22130 GCA_041623575.1 Gammaproteobacteria bacterium | reverse complement strand
GGTGCCCGCCGACAGGTAGTTGTTCAGCGCTTTCATCGCGTGCCCGCTGCCCTGCCCCCCGGTCGGGAACACCTTGCCCATCACTTCGAGCAACGGGCGCACCCGGTCGATGACCGCCGCGTCGCCGCCGGCCATGATCGCGAGCGTCCCCTCGACCGCCCGGCGCACCCCGCCGGAGACCGGCGCATCGACCAGCGCCACCCCGCGTGCGGCCAGCTGCGCGGCCAGCGCACGCGTGCCGAGCGGCGAGGAAGACGACATGTCGATGAGCACCGCGTCCGCTTGCATCCCTTGCGCCACGCCGTCGTCGCCCGCCACCACCCGCCGCACCGTATCGCCGTCGGGCAGCATGGTGATCACCACAGCGCATTGTTCGCCGAGCGCACGCAGGTCCTCGCCGGCCCGGCAGGGCACGCTCCCGGCAAAGCGTTCGAGCGCGCCGGGGTCGGCGTCGGCGACGACCAGCGTGTAGCCGGCCGCACCGAGCAGCCTGGCCATCGGCGCGCCCATGTTGCCCAGACCGACGAAGCCGATCGGTTCGGGCGGTGCGCAGGGATCGGTCATGATGGCGGCGGCTCCGCAGGTGGGCGAACGCTGGTTCGCGCATCATACGCGAGCGGTGCGTGCGGCCCAGACCCCTCGCGCGAGACGAGCCTGTCACGCAACCCACGGCCGGTCGGCGTCGCCCGCCCTCGGCGCCCGGCGCGCAACCTCGATTCCAGCGCGGTCGCCGCGTCGGCGGGCACGGTTCCAGGCACCTGCGCACGCCCTTGCACGCCGCCCGGGCGAGGCGCAGACTGCGCGAAACGTTCTGTCCTTTTGCTGCTATATAAACAGGGGCGCGTGCCGAGTGCGGCTGCGCGGCCCGGCCGGGGCACCCGCACCGGCCAAGCGCCCGGCGAGCGCCGCCGGCAGGAGGAGCCATGGCCGAGTACATCCCCCCCGATGCACGGGACTTCGATCCCGGGATGACTTTCGAGGAATTCGCCGCACAGGATCCGCCCTGGGTGCGGCCGATCGCCGATTTCACCCCGCGCCCGGTCAGCCGCCGCGAGTTCATCAAGGGGGTCATCGTCTCGGGCGCCGCCGTGACCGCGGCGGGCTTCGTGTTCCGCGGCCCGGGAAGCGCCAGCGCGCGGGCCGCCACGGCCGGTGCCCCGGAACGGCTGATCAGCCTCGAGGTCAACGGCCGGGTGCGGCGCGTGGACGTGATGCCGCAGGAAACCCTGGCCATGACCCTGCGCTACAAGCTCGGCCTGACCGGCACCAAGCTCGGCTGCGACCGCGGCGAGTGCGGCGCCTGCACGGTGCTGATCGACGGCGTGCCCAACTATTCGTGCTCAACGCTCACCCACAGCGTGCGCGCGCGCACGGTGACCACCGTCGAGGGCCTGCAGGGGCCGGGCGGCGAATTGCACCCGGTGCAGCGCGCGTTCATGGCCGAGCTCGGCCCGCAGTGCGGCTTCTGCACGCCGGGCCAGCTCATGTCCGCGGTCGGCCTGCTGCAGTCCAACCCACACCCCACCCGCGAGCAGGCGCGTCTCGCCATGTCAGGCAACCTGTGCCGGTGCGGGGCCTACGACCACTACCTGAACTCCGTGATGCGCGCGGCGCGGGAGGCGTAACGTGGCTTACCGACTCATAGGCAAGGACTTCACACCGCCCGACCTGCTGGGCAAGGTCACCGGCAAGGCCAAGTACGCCGAGGACTTCCGCGCCGAGGGCATGCTGTACTGCCGGCTGCTGACGAGCCCCATGCCCCACGCGCGCGTGCGCCGCATCGACACCTCGCGCGCGCTGAAGATCCCCGGCGTGGTGGCGGTCCTGACGGCGGACGACGTGCCGTCGTTCCCGCCGCCGCACAACTCCATCCTGACCAACGAGCCGCACTTCGTGGGCGATCCCATCCTCGCCGTGGCGGCGGAAGACGAAACCACGGCCGAGGACGCCATCGAGCAGATCCGCGTCGAGCTCGAGCCGCTGCCGTTCGTGGTCAACCCGCTCGACAGCCTCTACCCCGGCGGCCCGGACGCGCGCACCGAGGGCAACGTGGCCAACGTGCGCCTCGACCTGCAGAAGATCAAGTGGACGGCGAAGGACTTCGCGCTGGCCGGCGAGAACACCCTGCCGCAGGGCAAGCCCGCCGAGGAGTGGTCGTGCGGCGATCTCGAGGCCGGCTTCGCGGCCGGCAGGCTGGTGCTGGAGGAGAGCTTCGTCACCGGCGGCTATTCGCACCACAGCATGGAACCGCGCACCGCCATGGCCTACTGGCAGAACGGCAAGTGCTACCTGCACGGCTCCTCGCAGAGCCAGACGTTCATGTACTACGGCATGGCCCGCTACATCGGCATCAAGCCCGAGGACCTGGTGTTCATCGCCGAGTACTGCGGCGGCGGGTTCGGCTCCAAGGGCGCGCCCTACCCGGTGATGAGCATCCCCGCGCACATGTCGCGCAAGACCGGTCGCCCGGTGCTGATGCGCATCAGCCGGGCCGAGGAGTATTTTCTCGGCGCCGCGCGACCGGGCTTCCAGGGTCGGGTCAAGATCGGCTTTCGCGAGGACGGGCGCATCACCGCCGTCGACCTCTACGTGGTGCACGAGAACGGCCCCAACGTGGGGTTCTGGGATTTCCGCAACGCGGGCAACGCGATGTCCATCGTCTACCAGCCGCTGGCGATGCGCTGGCGCGGTATCTCGGTGCTCACCAATACCCCGCCGCGCGGCGCCCAGCGCGGCCCGGGCGAGAACCAGACCGCGGCCGCCATCGAGCCGATCATCGACAAGGCCGCCCGCGAGCTGGGGCTCGACCGGGTGGCGATCCGGCGCATCAACGCCCCGGACAACGACGGCAAGTACGGCGCCGACCAGGGACCGCTCACCAGCGCCTATCTCAAGGACGCGCTCGATCGCGGCGCCGCCGAGTTCAAGTGGGAAGAGAAAAAGCAGCTCAGCGGCCGGCGCCGGGGCAGCAAGGTCGTCGGCGTCGGCGTTGGCCAGGCCTATCATTCGGCCGGCAGCTCCGGGTTCGACGGGCTGGTGCGCATCACGCCGGACGGCGTGCTGCACATCCATTCGGGGGTCGGCAACCTCGGCACCTACTCCTACGGCGCGACCTCGCGGGTCGCCGCCGAAGTGCTCAACTACCGCTGGGAGAACTGCGTCATCGAGCGTGGCGACGCCCGCAAGCACCTGCCCTGGAACCTCGGTCAGTTCGGCAGCAACACCTCGTTCACCATGTCGCGTGCCAACCACGCGGCGGCCATGGACGCGCGCGCCAAGCTGCTGGAGATCGCGGCCCGTGACCTCGGCGGCAACCCCGACGACTACGAGCTCGGTGAGGAACGCGTCGTGCGCAAGGGCGACCCGGCGAGTCACATCACCTATGCACAAGCCGCCCGGCGAGCCATCGAACTCGGCGGCAAGTACGCCGGCCACGAAGTCCCCGAGGACATCAACGCGATCACCAGGATGTCGCTCGCCGGCGTGGCCGGCGGCGGCCTGGTCGGCGTCGCCAAGGACACGCTCGCCAAGGTGGGCGTGGCGCCGGCGCTGGCGGCCGGCTTCGTGCAGATCGAGCTCGACGTCGAGACCGGCCGCTTCGAGATCCTCGACTACCTCGGGGTGGCGGACTGCGGCACCGTGCTGCATCCGCAGAGCCTCGCAACCCAGATCAAGGGCGGCGCCGTGATGGGCTTCGGCATGGCGTGCATGGAGCGCCACGTCTACGACCCGAAGCTCGGCATCCCGGCCAACATCGGCTTCTACCAGTGCAAGCCGCCGAGCTACCTCGACGTACCCAGCCACATGCACTCCGCGGCCGTCGACCTCGCCGACCCGCAGAACCCGATCGGCTCGCGCGGGGTGGGCGAACCGGTCATGGGCTGCGCGGCGGCGGCGCTCATCTGTGCCATTTCCGACGCGCTCGGCGGGCACTTGTTCAATCGCACGCCGATCGTGCCGGACATGATCGTCAACGCGGCGGCGGGACGCGGCCAGTCCCACAAACCGCTGCAAGTCAACACGGTGTGACGGGAGGCAGGCCATGGCTAACGACATGATGGCGCATTTCGAACTGCGACAACCCGCACAGCTGGACGAGGCGCTGGCGTTGCTCAAACGCCACGGCAGGGAGGCGTGGACGATGGCCGGCGGGCACGACAGCCTGTCGTGGTTCAAGGACCGGGTGAAGCGCCCCAAGGTAGTCATCGAGATCACCGGCATCGAGGCGCTCAAGGGAATCCGGGAAACCGCCGGCGGGATCGAGATCGGCGCGCTGACCACACTGACCGAGATCGAGCGTCACCCGCTGATCCGCGAACGTTACGGCGTGCTCGCCGCGGCGGCCGGGCGCGTCGCGAGCCCGCAGATCCGCAACGTCGGCACCCTGGGCGGCAACGTGGCGCAGGACGCCCGCTGCTGGTACTACCGCTACGGGCTGGACTGCTACCGCGCCGGCGGCAACACCTGCTACGCGGACACACCCGAGGGCATGAACCGCGAGCACGCGCTGTTCGGCGCCGACCGTTGCGTGGCGGTGTCGCCGTCCGACACGGCGCCGGCGTTGATCGCGCTCGACGCCAGCATGGTGATCCGCAACAGCAAGGGCGAGCGCGTGGTCAAAGCGGAAGACTTCTTCATCGGTCCGTCGGTCGACATCACGCGCATGACCGTGCTCGAGGCGGACGACATCCTGACCGCCGTGCGGATCCCCGCCGACTGGGCGGGGGCGCGGTTCTACTTCGAGAAAGTCGCCGATCGCAACACCTGGGATTTCGCGCTGGTCAACGTGGCCTCGGCGATGGTGGTGAGCAACGGCGTGATCGAGCGCATGCGCATCGCCTGCGGCGGCGTCGAGTGTGTGCCCAAGCGCCTGACGGTGGTCGAGGAGATCGTGCAGGGCAGCCCGCCCGACGAGGAGACCGGCGCGCTCGCCGGCAAGTCGGCGGTGCGCGGCGCCAAGCCCCTCAACTACAACCACTTCAAGGTCCCGCTGATGGAAAACCTCGTCAAGCGCGCGATCCGCGACGCCTGAAGCCGGCGTGGAACTGTTTCGCTACACGCGCAACCCGTGGGGCCAGGAATCGCTGGCCGGTGTGTCGTGGGACTGGCTGTGGGTGTTCGTGGCGGCCGGGGCCGCGGCCATCGTGGTGCACTGGGCGTACGTGCGCTTCCTGGCGCCGCGCGGCGATCGCTGAGCCCGCGCCACGACCGTGCCCGGGAGCGAATCGGAAAAGCACCCGGCGGTGGCGGGCGAGGAACGCCTCACCCGCCACCCGCTGCCGGAGCGCGTGTACCACTGGGCAATGGCGGCGGCGGTGCTGACGCTGCTCGGCACCGGATTTCTGCCGGTGCTGGGCGTCAAGTTCGCCTGGGTGGAGCCGCACTGGATCGCCGGGCTGGTGCTGACCGCCCTGGTGGTCTTCCACGTCGCCCGGGCGCTGGTGTGGCTGGACCTCGGCTCGATGGCCATCGGCGGTGCCGACCTGCGCGCCGCCCTGCGATCGTTGGACCGCGCGTTGCGCCGCAGCGCGCAGGCGCCACCGAAACCGGGCAAGTACCCGCTGGCGCAAAAGCTCTACCACCACCTGGTCGCAACCATCGTGCTGCTGGCCGTCGCCACCGGGCTGGTGATGATGGTCAAGGTCGACACGCCGCTGTGGCAGCGCGACCCCTACTGGCTGAGCGAGTCGACGTGGGGCATCGTCTACGTCGTGCACGGTCTCGCCGCGCTCAGCCTGATCACCCTGCTGATGGTGCACGTGTACTTCGCGTTGCGGCCCGAGAAACGCTGGTTCACGCGCTCCATGCTGCTCGGCTGGATCACGCGCCGCGAATACCTCGAACACCACGACCCTGCGCGCTGGAAGCCCCCTGCGCTGGGGGCGGGTAGCACCGGCTTGGCGACACCCGAACCGCTCGCGGGAGAGAAACGCCCATGAACGACGAGGCGCGCAGCGCCTTCCGGCAACGGGTCGAGACGATCGAGGAAGCCTACGAGTTCTGTCTCGCCTACGCCGCACAGGGCCGGGAAAGCGAGGGCGGGGAAGCCCAGGGCATCCGTCATTACCTGGAGCGCATGGCGCAGGCGCTCGATGGGCTGGCGACCTGCGCGCGTACCTGCGTGACGCGCGACGGCGGCGCCATCGAGCCGCAGTGGGTGGCCTACATCGAGCTGCTCGACACCGACGCACGCAACGCCGCGAGCGCGGTGAACCTGGCGCTGGCGCAACCGTCCATCGGCTCGCAGCTGGTCGATAACCTCAACGCCTCGCTGCATGTCCGCACCCTGCTCACCGACCTGTTCCTCGTCGACGAGGCGATGAAGTGAGCGCCGGCGCCGCGGGCGTCATGCGCGCGGCCCGGGCATCGACTCAGAGCAGCAGCGCCCTGCCCTCGGGCCACTCGAGGTAGACACGCCGGCCGCTCTCGAGCCCCGCCAGGGCCGCCGACGGGGCGACGACCCGCAGCCGATGGCCCGCGAGACGGACCACCGCGCGACAGGTGGCGCCCTGGAAGGCCACCGTGCCCAACTCCGCCTCGACGCCGCCGGCCACGGGCCCGGCCATGACGACCATGTCTTCCTGGCGCAGCATCAACGTGCGCTTCCCGGCACGCGGGTCCGCCGGCGCGCTCACCGGCAGGCTGACGCCGGGCGCCAGCGTCACCCGCCAGCCGCCACCCTCCGCCGGGCGGGCATCCACCTCGAGCAGGTTCGCGGCGCCGAGGAACTCGGCGGCGAACGGCGTCGCGGGCTGCTCGTAGATGGCCCGCGGCGTACCGGTCTGCTCCACGCCGCCGGCGCGCATCAGCACCACCACGTCGGCGAGGCTGAGCGCCTCCTCCTGGTCGTGCGTCACCAGCAGGGTCGTCAGCCGCAGCTGGCGGTGCAGTTCGATCAGTTCGAGTTGCATGTCCTTGCGCAACTGCGCGTCGAGGTTCGAGAGCGGCTCGTCGAGAAGCAGGACCCGTGGGCCGGCGATCAGCGCGCGGGCCAGGGCGACACGCTGCTGCTGCCCGCCGCTCAGCTGCCGGGGATAGCGCGACGCCATGCCGCCTAGCTGCACCAGTTCGAGCGCCCAGTCGACCTTTTCGGCCTGCTGCCGTCGATCGCCGAGGCGCTGCATGCGCAGCGGGAAGCGGAGGTTCTCGGCAACCGTCATGTGCGGCAACAGCGCGTAGCTCTGGAACATCATGCCGAGCCCGCGTCGCTCCGGCGCGAGGTCCGTGATGTCCTCGCCGGCGACGCGCACACGCCCGGCGCCGGGGCGCTCGAGGCCGGCGACCACCCGCAGCAGGGTCGTCTTTCCGCAGCCGCTGGGGCCGAGGATGGCGGCCAGCACGCCCTCCTCGATGTCGAGGCTCACCCCGGCCAGCGCCCGCGCTTCGCCGAAGCGTTTCTCCAGGCCGACGAGTTCGATGTGCGCCACGCCGGCCTCAGCGGGTCAGCGACTGGATGCCGAGCGCGCGCTCCATCAGCACGACCAGCAACACCGTAAGGCCGATCAGCACCGAGGACGCCGCGGCCACCGACGGGTCGGGGCTGAACTCGAGCTTGCTGTAGATGGTGAGCGGCAGCGTCTCGGAGCCCGGCACGCGCAGGAACAACGCGATCACGGCTTCGTCGAAGGAGATATTGAAGGCGAAAAAAGCGCCCGCGAGCATGCCGGCCCGGCACTGCGGAATCACCACGTGCCAGTAGCGTTGCCAGGCGTTCGCACCCATGGTGCGGGCCGCCTCCTCGACGGACGGGTCGGCGCCTTCCAGCACCGCCGCGACGGTGCGCACCACGTAGGGAAGCGTCACCACCACGTGGCCCACGGCCAGCGCCGTGAACGACGGGCCGTCGCCGTAGTGGCTGAACACCATCAGCAGGCCGATACCGAAGATGATCGTCGGCAGCACCAGCGGCGAGAGGAACAGGGCCACCAGGGTGCGGGTGCCCGGGATGCGGCCGCGCACCAGGGCGATCGCCACGGCGGTGCCGATGAGGAGGCTCAGCGCGGTGACCACCGCGGCCAGGCGCAGGCTGGTCCAGGCCGCGCCGGTGTATTCGCGCGAGCCGAGGATCTCCTCGTACCAGCGCAGGGAGAAGCCGCGCGGCGGGAACACCAGGAACTCCGACGCCGAGAAGGAACTGGCGACCACCACCGCCAGCGGCACCAGCATGAACGTCACGCAGGCCGCGACCAGCACCGCGGCCGCGGCCTTGGCCGCCAGTGGCACGCCGCCGACCACGCTCAGGCGGCGAGATCGCGCCGGCGCACCAGCGCCGCGTACGGGGCGATCACGGCGAAGGCGGCGAGCAGCAGCAACACCGACTGCGCGGCCGCGAACGGCCAGTCGAGGGTGCCGAGCACCTGCTGGTAGATGCTCGAGGCCAGCACCGGCAGGCGCACGCCGCCGACCAGGCCCGGCGTGATGAACGAACTGATCGACAGCGCAAACACCAGCAGGCTGCCCGAGACGATCCCCGGGATACTGAGCGGGACGACCACGTGGCGCAGCACGCCGAAGAAGCCGCAGCCCATGGTGCGCGCGGCCTCGCCGAGGCGCGGGTCGATGCCGTGCATCACGCCGGCCACGGTCAGCGCCATGAAGGGCAGCAGCACCTGCACCATCGCCAGCACGATGCCCGTCTCGGTGTGCATCAGCGTGAAACTTCGCCCGGCCAGGCCGAGGCCGTCGAGCACGGTGGCGAGCAACCCGCCGCGGCCGAGGATCACCAGCCAGCCGAAGGTGCGCACCACCACCGAGGTCATCAGCGGCAGGATCGTCACCACGATGAGCCAGAACCGCAGCCTCGGCCCGCCGTGCACCATCAGGTAGGCGATCGGGAAACCGAACAGCACGCAGGCGACGGTGATGATCAGCGACAGGCGCAGCGTGCGCTCGACGACGGACAGGTAGTAGCCGTCGACGAAGAAGCGCGCGTAGTGCTCGCCCGTGAGCGTCCACTCGCCGCCGAGATCGCCGGCGACGACGCTGCGCACGAGCAGGTGGGCGACCGGGAAGAAGAACGCCAGGACCAGCAGGGCCAGTCCCGGCGTCAGCAGCAGCCAGGATTCGCGCCGGCTCACCGAACGGTTCGGCGCCCGGGCGTGCGCCCGGCGCGCGTCACTTGGCGATCGCGCGGTTCCACTGGTCGGTCCACGCCGAGCGGTTGTTGCCGATCGCGATCGGGTCGAACGAGGTCAACTGCTGCGCGGCCTGCTCGCTGCTGATCACCCCGGCTGCCGCCTCGGGCGAGAGCTTGGCCGCCTTGTTGGTCGGCGAATAGCGGAAGGTCTCGGCCCAGCCGGCCGAGGCTTCGGCGCGCAGCGAGAAGTCGATGAACTTCACCGCGAGCTCGCGCTGCTTCGTGCCGGCCACGAGATTGACGGTGATCGGCGAGAAAGCCGCGCCTTCCCTGGGCTGCACGAAGCGCACCGGCAGGCCGGCCTTGGTGAGCGTGAACGCGTAGTCCTGGGCGTAGGGCGCGATCCAGGCATCGCTCTGCGCGAAGGCCTGCTGGATCTCCGGCGACTTGGACACCACGGTCGCGCCCGGCAGTATCCGCTTGACCTCGGCGAGCCCGGGGCCGATGTCGTCCAGGCTGCCGCCGGCGACGCGGTTCATCATCAGGAACGACAGCAGACCCCAGTTGTTGGAGATATCGGTGAGCACCACGTGCCCGGCGAACTCGGGACGGGACAGGTCGCGCCAGCTGCTGGGCGCGGGATTCACCTTCTCGGTGTCGTAGAGGATGCCGATCACCGCCGCCGAGTAGGCCGGTCCTTCGCCCTTGTCGAGGTTGCGCACGGCGTAGGGATACATCTGGGCGTAGTTGCTGAGTTCGGACGCGGCGATCGGCGCCAGCAACCCCTCGGCCGCGGCGGTCGCCTCCAGACCGCCCGAGAAATGCACCACGTCGAACTTCGGGTTGCCTTTCTGGGCGCGAAGCTGGGCGAGGGTGTCGGCCGAGTAGGCGGTCACCATCACCACCTCGACGTCGTGAAGCTGCTCGAACGGCGTGATGACCAGCTCGCGGTGGACCTTTTCGTAGGCGCCGCCGAACGAGTTCACGACCAGCTGCTCCTTGCCTTGTGCGACCCCGGCAGCCAGCGCCAGCGCGCCGGCCACGGCGATCAGGGAAAACCTCGTCATTGTCGTCTCTCCTGTTGATGGATCACGGTCACGGGCGCTGCGCCCGGTGCATTCAGGTCGCGCGGCCAATCTCCACGGTCTTGATGCCCTGCGTGCGGGTGGTGCGGCAGGCGGCCGCGAACGCCTCCAGGCCCTCCTCGATGCGCCCGAAGATGTTGCACGGGGTCCAGCCGATCGGCCCGAAGATGCGCCCGCCCGAGTCGTAGAACACGCCGATCTCCCACAACTCCTCCGGCAGGCCTTTCATGGCATTCGCGCCCTGGTAGAACCACAGGCATTCGCCGGCGGTGGGAAAGCAAGTCTGGTTCTCCGCCGGCACCGCGCGGGGGTCGAAGGTCTGCGCCTGCGGCGGCAGGCCCATCATGATCTCGGGGCCGGCGAACATCGCGTGCAGGGTCGGCACCTGCACCGGCGTCGCCAGCGCCTGCCACAGCGTCTCGCAGGTGACCGGGGCCTCGTCCTCGTAGAGCGTGAGAAGGCCCCGTGCGCCGCTGTCCACGAACGTCAGGTAGAGCTGTCGTGCCGCCATTGTCTCCCCTCGAGAGCGCGCCGGATGAGGCCGCCGAGATTAGGCGGTGGCGCGTCGATTGGCAATGGGCCGCACCGCCGACGAGCGCCGCCTGCGGCACGCTTGTGGTAAAGTCCGCGGCGAATTCCAAGCGCGGAGCAACCAAACCGCGCGCATTTCGCGAGGAGCAAGACAATGCGTACTGTTTTCGGCCTGACGGCCGCCGCGGCGCTCGCCGCGTTCACCAGCGCCTGGGCTTTCCAGCCCGGCAACGTCGAATGCATCGCCCCCGCCAACCCGGGCGGCGGCTGGGACTTCACCTGCCGCCAGGCGGGCAAGACCCTCTACGACATCAAGAAGACGCCCGGCCCGGTGCAGGTCACCAACAAGGCCGGCGGCGGCGGGGCGGTGGCCTTCGCCGAGGTCGTCGCCAAGCGCAACAGCGAGGACAACCTCATCGTCGCCGCCTCCACGGCGACCACCACGCGCCTGGCGCAGGGCCAGTACGCCGGCTTCACCGCCGACCAGGTACGCTGGCTGGGCACGCTCGGCGCCGACTACGGCGTCATCGGCGTGGCCAAGGCGAGCCGCTTCAAGACCCTGGGCGAGCTGATGAGCGCGATCAAGGCGGACCCGCGCTCGGTGTCGATCGCCGGCGGCAGCGCGGTCGGCGGCTGGGATCACCTCAAGGTGCTGATCGCGGCGAAAGCGGCCGGCATCAAGGAGGTACGCTCGATCAAGTACGTCGCCTTCCAGGGCGGCGGCGAGGCGGTCACGCAGCTGGTCGGCGGCCACGTCGATGCCTTCAGCGGCGACATCTCCGAATCGCTGGGCTTCGTGGAATCGGGCGACATGCGCATCCTCGCGGTGCTGGCCCCCGAGCGCCTGCCCGGCAAGCTCGGCGACCTCGCCACCGCCAGGGAGCAGGGCATCGACGCGGTCGGTGCCAACTGGCGCGGGTTCTACGCACCCGGCGGCATGTCCGACGACGCCTACGCCTACTGGTCGAAGGCCATCCAGGACGTCTACGCCTCCCCCGAGTGGAAGAAGGCCATGACCGACAACGGCCTGATGCCTTTCGGCCTGTCGGGTAGCGAACTCACCGCCTTCGTCGACAAGCAGGTCAAGGACATCCAGGAGATCTCCCGGGAAATCGGGCTGATGAAATGATCCGTTCCGACCGCCTGCTCGGGGCGGTCTGTCTGGTCCTGGGGGTGGCGTTCATCTGGGGCGCCACCCGCATCCAGACCGGGTTCATCATCGACCCGCTGGGTCCGCAGACCTTCCCGATCATCATCGGCGTGGTGCTGGCGAGCGGTTCGCTGTGGCTGCTGTTCCGCCCGGACCCCGACCCCGTGTGGCCGGCGCTCGCCAAGGCCTGGGAGATCGCGGGCGCGGCGCTGGTGATGATCGGCTACGCCCTGACCCTCGAGCACCTCGGCTTCGTCGTCTCCACGGCGATCGCCGGGGCGCTGCTCAGCTGGCGCCTCGGCAGCCCCCCGGTGGGTGCGATCGTCGCCGGCGTCGGCATCTCGCTCGGCATCTACGTGATCTTCCACCTGGTCCTCGGCCTGTCGCTGGCCAAGGGCGTGCTGGGCTTCTAGCGCCGTGGAGACCCTCAACTCGCTCGCCCAGGGCTTCGAAGTCGCGCTGACCTTCCAGAACCTCGCGCTCGCCCTGCTCGGCTGCTTCCTCGGCACCATCATCGGCGCCATGCCCGGGCTCGGCCCGTCCAACGGCGTCGCCATCCTGATCCCGCTCGCCTTCACCCTCGGGCTGCCGGCGACGCCGGCGCTGATCCTGCTGACCAGCGTCTATTTCGGGGCCATGTACGGCGGGCGCATCTCGAGCATCCTGATCAACATCCCGGGCGACGAGCCGGCGATGATGTCGACGCTTGACGGCCACCCGATGGCCAAGCAGGGCCGTGCCGGCGAGGCGCTGGCGCTGTCCGGCCTGGCCTCGTTCGTCGGCAGTTTCTTCGCCACCATCGGGGTCGCCATCTTCGCGCCGATGCTGGTCAAGCTCGCCCTGCTGTTCGGGCCGGCCGAGTACTTCGCGCTGTTCACGCTGGCGTTCGCGACGCTCGGCGGCGTATCCAGCAGGAACCAGGCAAAATCGGCCATGGCCGCCGCGCTCGGCCTCGGCATCGCCATGGTCGGCATCGACGGCTCGACGGGGTCGCAGCGCTTCACGTTCGGCTCGGTGCACCTGCTCGACGGTATCGACTTCCTGGTCGCCATCGTGGGGCTGTTCGCGATCTCCGAGGTGCTGCTGTTCATGGAGCACCGTGGCGAAGGCTCGCCGATCGGCACCAAGCTCGACCGCGTCACCATCCCGTGGGCGACGCTCAAGAAATGCCTCGCCTCGATGGCGCGCGGCACCGGCATCGGTTTCGTGGCCGGCGTGTTGCCGGGCGCCGGCGCCTCGCTCGGCAGTTTCGTCGCCTACACCACCGAGAAACGCGTTTCCGACCGCGACAAGACCTTCGGCCACGGCGACCCGCGCGGGCTCGCCGCCCCGGAGGCCGGCAACAATGCTTCCGCCGGCGGCGCGTTGATCCCGATGCTGTCGCTGGGCGTGCCGGGTTCGGGCACCACGGCGGTGCTGCTGGCGATGCTGCTGACGCTCAACATCACCCCGGGCCCGTTGCTGTTCGCCAAGAACCCTGACGTGGTCTGGGGGCTGATCGCAGCGCTGTTCATCGCCAACTTCATGCTGCTCGCCATGAACATCCCGCTGGTAGGCCTGTTCGTGCGCGTACTGCAGGTGCCCGCGCGGTGGCTGATGCCGGCGGTGGCGATGATCAGCTTCGTCGGCATCTACGGCATCTCGGGCAGCACCTTCGACCTGCTGGTCATGGTCGGCTTCGGCGTCGCCGGCTACCTGCTGCGCAAGATGGACGTGCCGCTGGTGCCGATCATCCTCGGCGTGCTGCTGGGCAACCAGATGGAAGACAACCTGCGCCGCGCGCTGACCATTTCCGACGGCGACTGGGGCATCCTGTGGGGCAGCCCGCTCGCCATCGGGCTGTGGGCCTTCGCCATCCTCGGTTTCGTCGCGCCGTTGTTCTTCGGGCGCTTCGTGCGCCCGCGCGCGCCGGAGACCAGCGACCCGGACTGACGAACGCCGCAAGCCGGCCACGCCGGCTCGACGGGGCCGCCGAGGCGGCAGGCGGGCGCTCGATGGGACCACCGGGCAGCCGTCGCCGGCCGAGCGCCGTGCGAGTCCGCGCCCGCTCAGTCGATTTCGAGCGACGCCTCGTCCACCGGCTCGGCGATCGAGGAAAACAGGTCCCAGCGCACCTTGACCAGTCTGCCCGCGCGCAGCGACGCGTAGAACTCGTCCTCGCCGACCTCGGCTTCGGCCTCGTTCTCGAACTCGGTACCGAGCGCGGTGCTCGCGCGGATCGTGAGGCCGAGCAGGGTCAGCTCGCCCGCCTGGCGGTCGCTTGCGCCGACCGGCGCCAGCAGCAGCGCCCGGTCCTCCGGGTCCTCGACTTCGATCCGGGTCGCGACGATCGCACCGCCGCGCAGGAAACCGCGCAGCTCGAGCTGCATGCCCGGCGCGAGCCCCGCCACGCCACCGATTCCGCCGCCCCCGCTACGCTCGTCTTCGATGTTGGCGGCGGCGGGCACCGTGACCGGCAGGCCGAGCAGGGTCAGCGTCGCGGCAACCGGGTCCACCTCCTCCACCCGCGCGTCGATGCGCACGAACGCATTGGATTGCAGCACGACGCGGGTCGCATCGAGCACCCCGCCCGCCGCGATCGAGCCCTCGACCTCGACCCGGACGTCGACGTCGAGATCGGCCGCCCCGCCGCCCTCGATGCGCGCGGCGCTCGCGTCGACGGGTTGGCCGTCGACGTCGAAATCGGCCAGGCTCTCGAAGCGCGTGACGAACCCTTCCGCTTCGACGGCCGCGTCGAGTTGCGCGGCCAGCGCCAGGCCGGGTTCGAGGCGGTCTGCAACCAGTCGCGCCACGCCCGGCGAATAGCCGGCGGCCGCGCCCGTCACCCGCACCAGCAATCCCGCGCTCAACGGCTCGGACAGCCCCGGGCCGCGCTCGGCCGCGTCGTGGACGATCGTGAGGCCGGCGATCCGCAAGGTCGTGGCCGTCGGGTTCTCGATCCGCCCCGTGACGCGGTAGACGCCGCCGGGCGAACGCCGGGCGACGAACGAGGCGGCGACGGCGTTCGCGGCATCGCGCGTTCCGCTGACCTCCACGATATCGCCCACCCGCAGGGCATCGGGCCCGAGCAGGCCGTCGAACTGCGTCGAAGCCGTCGTGCGCACCGTCTGGCCCATCACGCTCAGCGTGGCGCGCAAGGTGTCCGGGTTGACGATCGCGATCGATTCCACGGGCCCGCGCAAAGTCGCGTAGTACTCGATCTTGTGCGCCGTGCCCGCGTCGAAGTCGGCCTCCACCCGAACCACCTGACCCACGCGCAGATCGGCCTGCGTGGCCGCTTCGCCGTGCACCCGCACCTCGGTCGCCGGCGTGATCTCGAGCCGGGTGCCGTTGATCCGCACGCTGCCGAACTCGCTGACCGGCCCTATGCTCACACCCGCCGGCGCGATCCCGGTGCCGCTGATGCCGCCTTCGGCGATCGCCCCATCGCCCGCACCGCCGCCGCAACCGGCGTTCGCGCCGAGAACCAGTAACAACGCACAACGCGACAGCCAATTCATCGTTTTCTCCTGCGGGTGGGCGGCGCTTCGTCGGACGGCCCCTCGAACTGCACGATACCGAGGCCTAGGCGCACCCGCCGGGCGCCTCGACGCCCTCGCCCACCGGTGTCGCGGTCGCGGCGGGCGAGCCAGTCGTTCAGTTGCTCGAGCACCTGCTGGCCGAGACGCGCGGCGAGCTGCCGGAACTCCCCGGCGCACTCCGCGGGCAGGTTGTCGTAGGCGACCTTGCGCTGGAAACGCGCCTGCTCGGGCGGGTGGACGAGGTTGTGGTCGATGGTCTCGATCAGGTCGCGCACGTCGGTGCCGAGGATCTGCAGTTTCTCGTGATCGCCCTCGCCCGGCACGTACCCGCGCGCCGTCAGGCGCAGCTCGCCGTAGGGCGAGTACTCGATCGCGCCCACCCGCAGCAACTCGTCGGCCACCGCGCGCGCCGGCATGTCCCCGCTGTGACGCTTGACCAGCGCGACGAAACCGCGCTCGCCCTCGAAGGCGAGGGCCGCCGGGTCGCCCTTGCGATCGAGGAAATCGGGGTCCCGCAGCCAGCCCGAGATCACCCGGGCGGCGCGGTTGTGGTAGGCGTCCACCGCCGTGGGCGGCCGCTCGTCGGCTTTGCGCAGGCGCGCGACCTCCTTGCGGCTCAACCCCGTCAGCACGGAGATGCGCGAGGTGCTCGGCGCGCGGTTGGCGACCCGGAAGTCCCGCTCGGCCACCTCCACGAACGTGCGACGGATCAGGTCGGTACCGGCGTCGGCGGTGATGCCCTGGCGGATGAGAATCCGCACCAGCGGGCGCAGGATGCGCCGCAATGCCTGGATGACGACGGCGTCAGGATCCGCCAAGGCCGCTCCCGACGGCGCAGTACCCGTGGCTCACGCTCATGCTCGCTACCTCCGACCCTGGTCGTTCTTGGGATCATTTCCCCAAAATATTTGGGATACTAGTCCCATTCCCGGTCGCAGGCAACTCCCGCGAGCAACACCCGCCATGATCATATTTGGGACTTGACGCCCAAATATTTTGGGAATATCGTCCCATTTCAGCGAAGCCCATGGATCACCGGCCAACGCGCCGCGGAGCCCCTGACCTCGCGATCGACCACCGATTTCTTCCACTGGAGAGTTCACGATGAGGATTTTCTGCACACCCGAGGGGCGGCGGGCCGGGCTCGGCGTCACGCTCATGCTCGCCCTGGCCGGCTGCACCGGCGGCGACGACGCCACCGGTGAGGGCGACCCGGGCGCCGACGCCAACATCCTGACCTACGGCAGCATCCAGCGCTTCGGCAGCGTGTTCGTCAACGACACCGAGTATTTCCGCAGTGACCGCGCAACGGTCATCACGGACGACAACCCGAATGCCGGGGAGGATTCGCTGCGCATCGGCATGCGCGTGGCACTGCGGGGGCGGCGCAACGACGACGGCACCGGCCGCTACGATTCGATCGAGGTCGACAACGAGCTGAAGGGCCCGATCGAGACCGGCAGCATCGACACCGCCGGTACGCCCGACACGCTGCGCGTGCTCGGCACGACCGTGATCGTCTCGGACACCACCATCTTCGACGAGAGCGGCCCGGGCAACTCGGTCAATGGGCTCGCCGACCTCGACGACAGCGCCGGCAACGAGGACGTGATCGAAGTCAGCGGGTTGTTCACCGCCGACGGGTCGCTGCGCGCGCTGCGTATCGAGAAGAAGGCCGAGGACCTCGCCACCTACCTCGGCGCCGGGCGCAAGCTCGAGATCAAGGGCAACGTCGCGAGCGTCGACACGGCGGCTTCGCGCCTGCGCCTCGAGTCGGGCCAGGTGGTCGACTACGCCAACGCCCGGGTCGACGACGACATGCCGGCCGATCCCGCCACCTGGGTGGGCATGTTCGTGGAGGCGAAATGCGAGCCCGACGATCCGGGCTTCGCGGCCAACGCCAACGCCTGCTTCGACGCCGGCGTGCTGCTCGCCACCAAGATCGACAACGAAGTCCCGAACCCGGCGGGCGGATCCGGCGCCGAACTCGAGGGTTTCATCGCCAACTTCGTGAGCCTCGCCAGCTTTCGGGTCAGTGGCATCGCCGTCGATGCCTCCGCGGCGCGGCTCGACTGCCCCGCCGGCGTGACGCCGGGCAACGGGCTCAAGGTCAAGGTCCGCGGCCGCATCGAGAACAACGTGCTCACCGCGGCCGTGCTGGAATGCCGGGCGGCGCGAACCGTCCGCCTGGAGGGCATCGTGCAGGCAGCCTCCGGGTCCTCGGTGACCCTGCTCGGCATCGACGTCACCGCCAACGAAGACACCGAGTTCGACGACGTCGCCTCGCTGGGTGCGCTCGGGGTCGGCGACGCGATGGAAGTCCGCGGCTTCGCCGACGACGGCGGCGGCGTGATCGCAGTCCGCGTCAAGCTCGAAGACGACATCGACGCCGACGACTTCGTCGTGCAGGCGCCGCTCGCCCAGGTGCGCAACATCGCCGACCCGCAGTTCGACCTGCTCGGTGTGGTGGTCGACACCTCGGCCCTCGACTACGACGATTTCGAGGGCAGCGGCGGCGGCGGCATCGGGCGCGCGGTCTTCTTCCAGACGCTCGCCGCGGGCGGCGGCGCCCTGGCGGTCAAGGCAAAGGGAACCTACGACGCCGGCACCCACACGTTGCGCGCCCGCGAAGTGGAGTTCGAGGACGCCGACTGACGCCCTCACGACAACGCGCGCGGGGCATGGACGCCCCGCGCGCCGATCGAAGCGCCCCCAACCTCTCGACCGTCGCCGTTCACACGCGCGAACTTCCCGGACTGCGAGGCGCGAGCGCGCCGCCCCCGCACAGATCGGCCCGGTGCGTAACGCATCACCCTCCCGCCGACCCCCGAACACTGAATTCTCGTTGCTGAGCGATCAACTTTGAATTATCGTCGTCTGCCGGCCACGCCAGGAGGCAGCGAAGAGATGCTCTCACCCGGACAACTCAAGGCCGCGCGTTCGTTGCTCGGCTGGGACCAGCAACGCCTCGCCGAGGCCTCGGGCATCTCGGTGCCGACGGTACGCCGCATGGAACAGAGCGAGGACACGGTGCGTGCCAACGTCGATACGCTGGTCAAGGTCGTCGAGGCGTTGAACCGCGCCGGCGTCGAACTCATTGCCGAAGGGGGCGTGAGCAACGACGGCGGGCGCGGCGTGCGGCTCAAGCGATGACCGCGCTGGCCCGGGCCCACGGACCCGAGCGGGCATGATCGAGCAGCTGCGCCAGATCGTGACGCGCGTGGCCGAGGCGCCGGACCTCGCCACCGCGCTCGGGCACGCCGTGCGCGGCATTCGCACGGCCATGAACGTCGATGCCTGCGCCGCCTACCTGGTCGATACCACCGACGGTCGACTGGTGCTCGCCGAGACCGACGGCCTGGCCCGCGAAGCGATCGGCCGCGTGCGCCTCGCCCCCGGCGAAGGCGTGGTCGGGCTGGTGCGCGAGCGCCGCGAGCCGGTGGTGCTCGAAGACGCTTCGCGTCACCCGCGATTCCGACCCTTCCCGAACACCGGCGAGCAGCAGTTCCGAGGCTTCCTCGGCGTGCCGATGATCCACCGCCGCGAGGTCATCGGGGTGCTGATCGTGTGCCGCCGCAGCCGGCGGCGCTTCGGCAACCGCCAGGAAGACTTCCTGGTCACCGCCAGCGCCCAGCTCGCCGGCGCCATCGCGCCGGCGATTGCGCGTGCCCGGGGGCCGCTCGACCTGACCGCCGCCGGAGCGCCGGCTTTCGTGCAGGGCGTCGCCGGCGCGCCGGGCGTCGCGATCGGCGAAGTGGTCGCGCCCTCGCCGTTTGCCGAGCTCGACGCGGTGCCCCACCGTGCATCCCAGGACACCGCGGTCGACGAGGCGGCGTTTCGCGAGGCGGTGGTCGCGGTGCAGACGGAACTGGTCGCGAGCGCCGAGCGCATGCAGGGCCTGCTGCCCAGCGAGGCGCACGCGCTGTTCGAGGTCTACTCGATGCTGGTCGGCGACGAGAGCCTCGCCACGCGCGTCATCGAACGAATCCGCGGTGGGGCCTGGGCGCCGTCGGCGCTGCGCGACGCGATCACGGAGCTCGCGGCGGTGTTCGAGGCGATGACGGACGAGCGGCTGCGTGCGCGCGCCGAGGATGTCCGCGCCGTCGGCCGCCGCCTGCTGCTGGAGCTGCAGGTCGACGCCCGCGGGCCGCGCGAGTTCCCGCGTCGCACGGTGCTGGTGGGCGACGAAGTCAGCCTCGCGCGCATCGCCGACGTCCCGCGCGAGCGCCTGGCGGGCATCGTGTGCCTCAAGGGGTCGGTCCTGTCGCACACCGTGGTCGTGGCGCGCGCGCTCGGCGTGCCGGCGGTGATGGGCCTGGGAGACCTCGTCACCGAGCGCCTGGCCGGGCGCACGGTGGTCATCGACGGCTACCTCGGGCGGGTGTTCGTGGAGCCGGCGCCCGCCGTGCTGGCCGAGTTCCGGCGCCTGGAGCACGAAGAACAAGAGCTCACCGCCGGGCTGGAGGCCCTGCGCCAGCTGCCGCCCGAGACGCCCGACGGCCAGCAGCTCCCGTTGCACGTGAACACCGGCCTGCTGAGCGACATCGAACCGAGTCTCAGGGTCGAACCGGCCGGCGTCGGCCTGTATCGCTCCGAGTTCCCGTTCATGCTGCGCGAGACCTTCCCCAGCGAAGCCGAGCAACACACGATCTACCGGCGCGTCCTCGAAGCGTTCGCACCCCGCCCGGTGGTCATGCGCACCCTCGATATCGGCGGCGACAAGCCGCTCGCCTACTTCCCCATCGACGAGGCGAACTCGCTGCTCGGCTGGCGCGGCGTGCGCGTGACGCTGCAGCACCCGGAGATCTTTCTCGCCCAGGCGAAGGCCATGCTGCGCGCCAACGTGGGCCTCGGCAACCTGCGCATCCTGCTGCCGATGGTGACCTTGCCCGGCGAGATCCGCGAAGCCCGCGCGCTGCTCGAGCAGGCCGTCGAAAGCCTGGCCGAAGAAGGGCTGGAGGTGGCGCGCCCGCCGCTCGGCGTCATGCTGGAGGTGCCGCTCGCGCTGTTCCAGCTCGATGCGCTCGCCGCCCAGGCGGACTTCTTCTCGATCGGCACCAACGACCTCACGCAGTACCTGATGGCGGTCGATCGCGGCAACCCGCGGGTGGCAAACCTGTACGACCACCTCACGCCAGGCGTGCTGCGCGCGGTCAACCACGCGATCAGCCACGCGCACGTGCTGGGCAAGCGGGTCAGCCTGTGCGGCGAACTCGGCGGCGACCCGGTCGGCGCCGTGTTGCTGCTCGCGATGGGCGTCGACGAGCTGAGCATCGCACCGGCAGCGCTGCCGCGTATCAAGTGGGTAGTGCGCACCATCACCCGCGCGCGCGCCGGCGAGTTGCTGCGCGAGGCGCTCGATCTCCCCGACGCCGACGCCGTGCGCGCACTGGTGCACCCGGCGCTCGAAGAGGCGGGGCTCGGCGGCCTGGTGCGCGCCGGGCGCTGACACTTTCGAGCCGGCGGGGCGACGACGGCGTGCCCGCGCTCAGCAGTGAACCGAGAGGTAAGGCATGCGAAAACTCTCCCGTCCCGCCCACCCCGTGGGCCTCGCCCCCGGCACCCTCAAGGCACCGCCGTCCGGTGCACCGGCACGGCCGCGGATCACCCTGTTCGACTACGACGGCGCGACCCTCGAGGAGCGCACGCCCGAAAGCATCGAAGAGTGTTTCGCGGCGGCCGACGGCCCGAGCACCACCTGGATCAACGTGGACGGCATCCACGACACGCCCACGATCGAAGCGTTGGGCGAGCACTTCGGGCTGCATCCGCTGATGCTCGAGGACGTGGTTACGACGGCGCAGCGCAGCAAGGTCGAGCAATACGACGGCAACACCTACATCGTGATCCGCATGCTGCGCTTCGACCCCGCGCGCGGCGAGATCGACAGCGAGCAGGTCTCGCTCATCATTACCGACAACACCCTGATCACGCTGCAGGAACAGGTCGGCGACGTGTTCGAGGCGGTGCGCGCCCGCCTGCGCGCCGGGCGCCCGCGCATCCGCAGCGCCGGCCCCGCCTACCTGGCCTACACGCTGCTCGACGCGGTCGTCGATCACTACTTCGTGCTGCTCGAGCAGATCGGCGGCCATCTCGAAACCATCGAAGACGCGCTGGTCACCGACCCGCGCCAGGAAACGCTGCACGCCATTCACCGGCTCAAGCGCGAGTTGATCTTTCTGCGCAAGTCGGTGTGGCCGCTGCGCGAGGCCGTCGCGCAGATGCTGCGCGATGAGGACCTGCCGTTTCACGAGGCCCTGCGCGTCTACCTCAGGGACCTCTACGACCACACCGTGCACGTGATCGAGACGATCGAATCCTACCGCGACCTGAACGCCGGGATGCTCGACACCTACCTCTCGGTGGTCGGCAACCGCATGAACGAGATCATGAAGACGCTGACGATCATCGCCACGATCTTCATACCGCTCACGTTCATCGCCGGCATCTACGGCATGAACTTCGAGCACATGCCCGAGTTGCACCTGAAGTGGGCCTACCCGGCACTGTGGGCCGTGATGGTGGTCATCACTGCGTTCATGCTGCGCTTCTTCCGGCGTCGCGGCTGGCTGTGATCCCGGCGCCGGTGGCGCTGGTCGTGTAAGACCCCATACCTGCTGCGTCGTCGCGGCCTGCGGCGCGTGCGCACGGCGCAACGGGTCGATAGAATGAAACGATCATGCGCGCGCGCCCGACAACGTGCTCCTGCCCGACCCATCTGTCCGCGGCGCCCCGCCACGGCGCCGCACGCACGCGTGATAGGAGCG
>JBFJWO010000013.1:0-22344 GCA_041623575.1 Gammaproteobacteria bacterium | reverse complement strand
TGCGTCGAACCAGGCCGAGTTCGACGACGGCACGGACCCGAGCGCGCCCGACCTGGTCGTGAGCGTCCAGCCCGGCCTCAACCTCGTGTCCCTGCCGATAACGCCGGCGCCCGGCACGACCTCGGCGGCGTTGCTGCGGGCGTTTGCCGGTGCCGTCACGTCGATAGCGCGCGTCGACACGGCCAGCGACGTCGCCGAGACCACCAACTGGAACGGCGGCCTGCTGGGCGGCGCGCTGTTCCCGCTGCAGGCGAACGAGGGCTACTACCTGCAGGCCGACACCGCGGCCACGTTGTACCTCGACGGTAGCGTGGCCGGTGGCGCGGTAAACCTGGTCCCCGGTCAGAACCTGGTCGGTTTCACCAGCCTGGCCCCGGGCTACGATGCGTTCGCCCTGCTGCAGGACATCGGCACGCCGGCGGAGGTCGCGAGCGTGACTCGCTACAACCCGGCCACCTTGAGTTTCGAGACGGCGGCGTACGTGGGCGCCAACCCGGCCGGCGTCAACTTCCCGGTCGAGCGCGGCGTGGCCTACGTGATCGGTATGTTGGGCACGGTAGCGGCTTTCGTGCCGCCGGTGCCCTGAGTCGCGTGCGCAGGACCGGCTCGGCGGGTGGCCGGGCCGGCCGTGGTTTCAGCGGTGCAGGCGCTTCAGCGAGCGAATGAAGCCGATCAGCGCCACCAGGGCGACGCCGGTCAGGATCTCGGCGACGCCGGGCATCAACAACAGGTCAGGAGTTTCCAAGGGGCAGGCCTTCCGTGACGGTTCGATCCTAGGGAAGGCATCGTAGACAGACGCCCGGGCCCCCGCTATCGCTGCAGGCGTCAATTCGTGTCAGCCGGCGCCTACAACGACGTCGGCCGAGGCTCGTAGCGTCCAGCCGGACCCTTACGGCGGGGCCATGAGGGCCGCCCAGCGCCGTTCGAACCCCGCGACGTAGCCGGCGTCGTCCTCGCGCGCCGCGATCTCGGCGGCGAACCACGCGAGGCCTACGATCGCCACACGGCGCTTCCAGTGCGCCAGCGCGGCGCCAGCCGCCTGCCCGTCGTCTCCGAAATAGCGTGTCAGCATCCGGGCGCCGGCGGCCTCGTCGAGGTCGGCCTCCCCGGCGAGGCAGGCGAGGTCCCACAACGGATCGCCCACGCCCGAGTATTCCCAGTCGGTCAGCCACAGCCGGCTCGCGTCGCGCAGGAAATTCGCCGGCGTCGGGTCGACGTGGAGAGGGCACTCGCGTCGGCGTTCGCCGGGGTGCTCGTGGGCGAGCGCTTCGCGAAGAGGGGCGAGGCGGCGACGGTAGGACGGCGAGGCGATCGCCAGGTAGCGATCGAAGCTGACGACGGGCAGCAGGCGGCCGGCGAACGCCACACCGCTCGCGTGCAATCGCCGCAACAGGTCGACGGTGCGCTCCAGCGTGGCCGGCACCGAAAGGTCCGACGGGGTCAGCGCGCGAGCGTCGTCGACATGCTGGAACAAAGCCGTGCCGTCGGCGTCGTGCCAGAGCAGGGCGGGTGCGACCCCGAGACCGGCGGCAAGGCCGGCGTTGTGGATCTCGGCGCCACGATCGACACAGCGCGCCGCGCCCGGCCCGGGACACCGCAGCACGTAACGCTCACCGGCGACCTCCACGCGGAAGCTGCGGTTGGTCAGTCCGGGCAGCGGCGTGAGGTGGAACTCCGCGGCACGCCGTCCCGCGAACGGCGGCAACCCGGCCAGGTAGTCGGCCACGCTCACGCCTCGACCTCGCCGAGGTAGGCGGTGAGCTCGGGACGGGCGCGGCCGCTCAGCACCTCGGGGGTCGGCCCGATCGCGAGGATCCCGCCGCCCGACACGAAGGCCGTGCGCTCGGCCGCCAACGCGGCATCCTGCGGGTGATGACTGACGAGCAGGGTGGTGAGGCTTTCCGCGCGGCGAAGGGTGTCGACCAGCGCGAGCATCTCGCGCCGCTGGGCCGGGCCGAGTGCCGCGAACGGTTCGTCGAGCAACAGCACCGGGCGGTGGCGGACCAGCGCCCGCGCCAGCGCCACACGCTGGCGCTGACCGCCGGACAGCGTTGCCGGCAACCGCGTGGCGAAACCGCCGAGCCCGACCTGCTCGAGCGCCGCCTCGACCCGGGCCTTGTCCGCCGCCCCGAGGCGCAGGCCCGGGTGGATGCCGAGCCCGACGTTGGCCGCGGCATCGAGGTGGGCGAACAGGTTGTGCTCCTGGAAGAGCGTCGTGACCGGGCGCCGCGCCGCGGGCCAGTCGGTGACGTCCTCCCCGGCGATGCGCACGCGCCCCGTGAGCGGTCGCTCGAAGCCGGCGATCAGCGCCAGCAGGGTGGACTTGCCCGCGCCGCTCGGTCCGATGACGGCCACGCATTCCCCCGCCTCGACGCGCAGGTCGAAGCTCAGCGACATGCCGGGGTAGCGCAGGGTCGCCCGCTCGACCTCAAGCACGCGCCCGGCCCCCGATCGCGCGCTCCAGCGCCGCGAACAGCCCCAGGCTCAGGGCCAGCAACACCAGTGCGGTCACCGCGGCCTCGCCCATCTGGTAGCTCGCCAGGCGCTGGTAGAGCAGCAGCGGCAGGGTGGTCGTGTCCTGGCTGCCGAACAGCGCGATCACGCCCAGGTCGCCCGTCGACAGGGCCGCGCACAGTGCGGCCGCGAGCCCCAGCGGAGCGCGCAGCAAGGGCCACTCCACCAGGCGCAGGCGAGCGAAGCCGCGCAGCCCCAGGCTCGCGCACAGGCGCTCGTGCTGGCTGGCGATGCGCGTCATCGGCGGGCCCAGCACGCGGATGGCGTAGGGCAGGCCCATCAGGGCGTTGACGCCGATGACGATGGCCGGCGCCCAGGCGAACGCATCGCCCAGCGGGCGCAGCAGCAGGAAAGCGCCGGTGCCGAGCACCAGCGGCGGGATCACCAGCACGGCCGACCCGCTGAGTTCCGCGGCGTCGGCGAGACCCTCGCGATAGCGAACCACGCGCAGTTCGCGACTGCCGATCAGCAAGGCCACAGCGGCCAGCACCGCGAGGGTGCTGGCGCTGAGCGCGATGCCGAGGCTGAGCAACGCGCTGGACCACAGGCGAGGGTCGCCGAGCACGGCGAACACCGGCCCGGCGAGCCCTGCGCTCAGCACCGCGCCGATCGGCAGCAGCGTCGCCACGGCGACCAGCGCGATGCAGGTGTAGTCCAGCACCTGTGTCACTCGCCCGCCGAGGTCGGGTCGTGCGTGCGCGCGTCCCGCGCCCGGCTCCACCCACTGCGGCCGTCCCATGGCCTGCACCGCGGCCGCGATCCCCAGGCAGCACACGACCTGCAGCAGCGCCAGCAGCCCCGCGCGGGCGAGGTCGAAATCGAACCGCAGCGCCTGGTAGATGGCGACCTCGATGGTCGTCGCGGCCGGGCCCCCGCCGAGCGTCAGCACGACCGCGAAGCTGGTGAAGCACAGCATGAACACCAGGCCCGCCGCCTGTGCCACGGCGTGGCGAACGAGCGGCCATTCGACGAGCCGCCACACCTGCCCGCCCGACATGCCGAGTTGCGCGGCGAGACGCCAGCTTTCCCCCGGGACCGATTGCCAGACCGGCAGCAGCAGACGGATGGCCAGCGGCAGGTTGAAGAACGCGTGTGCGATCAGGATACCCGGCAACCCGTAGAGGTACTGGCCCGGCCCCAGTCCCACGGCGCCGGCGAGGCGGTTGAGGAGCCCGTTCTGCCCGTAGATGGCGACGATGCCGAACACCGCGACGATGGTCGGTACCACCAGCGGCAGGCCGAGCAGGCGCAGCAGCCAGTCGCGTCCCGGGAAGCGCTCGCGCCGCGCCAGCGCGCGGGCCACCGGCAGGGCCAGGCCGACACTGACCAGGGTGGAGAGCGACGCCTGCCAGAAGGTGAAGGCGACGACCCGGCGCAGGTAGACGTCGTGCACCACGTCCGACCAGCCGGCCGGGGCGGTCAGCAGCAAAGCGCCGAGGGTCGCCACGACCGTGACGCCGAGCACGGCCAGCACCCCGAGGCAGGGTGCCAGTCGCCCCATCAGCTACTCAGCGCGGCCAGCCACTCGTCGATCCACGCCTTGCGATGACGGGCGACTTCCTCGGGCGGGAACGACAGCGCGCGGGCCGGCGTGATCAGGGTTTCGTAACCCTCGGGCAGACCCTCGGGCAACGCCACCGCCGGGTACATCCAGTTGCCCGTCGGGATGTGGCGCTGGAAACGCTCGGAGAGCATGAAGTCGAGAAAGCGCTCCGCCAGTTCGGGCTCGCGGGCGCCTTTCAGCCGGGCCGCCACCTCGACCTGCAGGTAGTGCCCTTCGCTGAACGCGGCCGCCGCAAAACGCTTGTCGCCCTCGGCGATCAGGTGATAGGCCGGCGAGGTCGTGTAGCTCAGCACCAGCGGCGCCTCGCCTTCGAGAAACAGCCCGTAGGCTTCGCTCCAGCCCTTGCTGACGGTGAGGATGCGCGGGCGCAGCTGCTTCCACGCCGCGCCCGCCCGCTCGCCGTAGACCTGGCGCACCCACAGCAGCAGCCCCAGCCCGGGCGTGCTGGTCCGCGGGTCCTGGATGAGGATCTTCTGCTCCGCCGGGCCCGTTACCAGCTCGCGCAGGCTGCGCGGCGGGTCGGCCAGCACCTCGGTGTTGTAGACGAACGCGAAATAGCCGTAGTCGTAGGGCAGGAACACGTCGTCGCGCCAGCCGCCGGGAACGGCGAGTTGCCCGACGCGCCGGCCGTGCGGTGCGAACAGGCCGCTCGCGCGCGCCTCGGCGACCAGGTTGGTGTCGAGGCCCAGCACCACGTCGGCCTTGCTCGACGGTCCCTCGAGGCGGATGCGCCCGAGCAGCGCCACGCCGTCGTCGACGGCGACGAAGTCGAGCGCGCACCCGCACTCGGCCTCGAACGCTTCGGCGATGGCCGGGCCGGGACCCCAGTCGGCGGTGAAAGAACTGTAGGTGTAGACAGTGAGCGTCGGCGGCGCGGCGCCTGCGCTCGCCGTGCACAACGCGAGCATGAGCGTGGACAGGTATCGCACGGTCGTCCTCCAGTCGGTGGCGGGGCGGAGGACCGGTGCGCCAGACCTAACTCCCTCCGCCGGCATTACCCGGATCAGGTTCTTCGGGTTGGGGCGATGTGCACCCCTCTCAGCTCCGCAGAGCACCCCGTTAGTGGCTGGGGCGCAGTGTAGTGCAATTGCGCGGTGAGGTCGACGGCGCGGACCGCCGGTCTGCGATGGGCCGTCGAGCCGCCGTCCGTTGCCCGGCCCGCGGGCGGGGCGGGAGGTTCGCGCACTGCCTCGACGACCCTGGGCGGGCGGCGCGGTAGAAGTGGAAAAGGCTGCCCGCCGCGCTCGCTACAGCTGCCACAGCCGGGTGGCGTTGGCGTGGAACAGTCCCGCCTTGGTCTGCGCCGGGACACCCTGCAGCAGCACGTGCGTGGCGGCGACCCAGCTCGCCAGCGGCCCGCCCAGGGTGCACACCGGGGAGTCGCTGCCCCAGACCACGCGCGTGGCGCCGAAGCACTCGAGCGTGTGCTCGACGAACGGGCGGATGTCCCCCAGCCGCCAGTCGATCCCGTCGCCGTAGGCGATCACGCCGGAGACCTTGGCCGCCACGTTGGGCCGCTCGGCCAGCGCTCGCAGGTGGCCGGCCCAGGGCTCGAAGGCGGCGTTCTTCACGTCGGGCACGCCGCAGTGATCGAGCACGAACTGCACGCCGGGGCAGGCGTCCACCAGTTCGATCGCGAGCGGCAGTTGCCGGTTCGCCACGCACAGGTCGAACGGCAGGCGGGTTTCGCCGAGGCGGGCGAGATGCTTGCGGAACCGCGACGAGCGCGAGAGTTCGTCGGGCATCGTGTGCAGCACGCGCCGCAGGCCCCTGACGTGAGGTCTCTGCAGCTGGCGTTCGAGATAGGCGGGGAACGTCGGGTGCTCGGGTCGGCACGCGGCGATGGCGCCGACCAGCAGCGTGTCCGGTTGCTGCATGAAGCCGGCGATCATGGCCGATTCGTCCTCCATGTGGTCTTCGTGAACGTCGACCTCCATGTGCAACGCGCGCGTGATGCCGAGCTGGCGCGCCTGGCGGGTGTAGTCCTCATGGCTGGCGTCGCGGTTCAACGCCGGCTCCGCGGCGAGCCACGGGTAACTCAACCGGGAGCGGTCGATGAGATGCACGTGGGTGTCGGTGAGGCCGTCGACGCGCGGCGCGTCGGGCACGCCCGGGTCCGGTGGTGGCGGGTCGCGTCGGGAACTCTGCGCCATGGCTTGTCACCCCCTCGGTGGCCGAAGGCAGGGCACTGCGCGTGCCGGGTGCGGTTGCGCTCCACCGCACCGATTCGGCTATCATCGGCGCTCTTCGGGGGTTGGCGCAGGAAGGCGCGCGGTGCGATTCGATCCGGGCGAATTGTCGCAAAGCTGGCCGGCGCCGTCGACGCCGCGGCCGATCGTCATCTTCGGTGCCGGCTCCATCGTCGCCGATGCGCACCTGCCGGCGTATCGCAAGGCCGGCCTGACGGTCGCCGGGGTCTACGACCCCGAGCGCGACAAGGCGCGGGCGCTGGCCGACGCGTGGGCGATCCCCGTGTTCGACACTGCCCGCGAAGCCGCACGTCAGACCGGCGTCGTGTTCGATCTCGCGACCCCGCCGGGCGCCCACCTCGAGGTGCTGGAGCTGCTCGCTCCCGGTGCGCCGGTGCTGTTGCAGAAACCCATGGGCAGCGACCTCACCGAGGCGACCCGCATCCTCGAGCTGTGCCGTGCGCGGCAGTTGCACGCGGCCGTGAATTTCCAGCTGCGTTTCGCGCCCATGATGCTGGCCCTGCAGGACGCGATCGCGCGCGGCTGGCTCGGGGAGATCGTGGACTTCGACGCCTGGCTCGCGCTCGACACCCCGTGGCACCTCTGGCAGTTCCTGGAGGCGTTGCCGCGGGTGGAGATCGCGGTGCACTCGATCCACTACTTCGATTTCATCCGCCGGCTGCTCGGCAACCCGCGCGGGGTGTCCGCGCGCACCTTGGGGCACCCGCGCAGCCGCATGGCACAATCGCGCACCGCCGCCATCCTCGACTACGGCGAGCGCGTGCGCTGCTCGCTGTCGGTCAACCACGATCACTTCTTCGGGCGCCGTTTCCAGGCCAGCGAGTTCCGTATCTGCGGCACCGAGGGCGCGACCTACGTGAAGCTCGGCGTCAATCTCGACTACCCGCGCGGCGAGGCGGACGAGCTGTGGGTCTACCCGGCCGGCGGCCACGACTGGGTGCAGGTCGAGTTGCGGGGCGCGTGGTTTCCGGACGCTTTCGTCGGGCGTATGGCGAACCTGCAACGCAGCGTCGCGGGCGAGGACGCCGAACTGGTCAGCGCGGTCGACGACGCCTGGCAGACCATGGCGCTGGTCGAGGCCGCCTACGAATCGAGCGCCGGGCCCGCTACCCCGCTGGCCGCGTTGCCGCCCGGGCCGTCGTGAAGGTCATCGTCTGCTACGGCGATTCCAACACCTGGGGTGCCGACCCGGGCGGGGGTCGGCACGGCTTCGACGAGCGCTGGCCCGGGGTGTTGCGCAACGCCCTCGGCGACGGCTACTGGGTGATCGAGGAAGGCCTCAACGGGCGCACCACCGTGTGGGAGGACCCGATCGAGGAGCACAAGAGCGGCAAGGCCTACCTGGTGCCCTGCATCGAGACGCACAAGCCGTTCGACCTGATCGCCGTGATGCTCGGCACCAACGACACCAAGCAGCGCTTCTCGCTGCACGCCGACGACATCGCCGCGGGCCTCGAGACCCTGGTGAAGATCATCCTGCGCAGCGACGCCGGGCCGGACGGGCGCGCGCCCGAGGTGCTCGTGATCGCGCCGCCGCCGATCGCGCGCCTGACGCAGTACGCCGGCATGTTCACCGGCGCGCGCGATAAATCGCGCCACCTGGCGGCGTTGTACGAACGCGTGGCCGCGCTGCACGGTTGTCACTACTTCGACGCCGGGCGGGTCATCGCCTCGAGCGACGTCGACGGCATCCACTTCGCCGCCCCCGAGCACCGCAGCCTCGGCAACGCGCTGCTGCCCGTGGTCACCGCCATCCTGGCTGGCGCGCCCGGGACCGAGCCGCGCTAGGCGGGCATCGGCAAGGTCGTGCCCTCAGTGGTGGTGCACCGCCGCGCGCGGGTCTCGCGCAAATGCCCACACCCCGAGGTCGGGCTCACGCCGCCGCCAGCGTTCGACGCGTTGCGCCGCGGCGCAAGCAGGCGCGGTGCGATCCGCTCGCCACGCGCCGGACGCCACCTCGCAGGCATGACCGCCGGCGACCGCCGTGGCTGATTCGCCCGACCGCCTCTACCACGACCCCGACCTGGCCGGCTTCTACGACCTGGAGAACGGTTGGGGGCCGGATTTCGACTACTGTGCCGAACTCGCGCGCAACGCCGCTTCGGTGCTCGACCTCGGCTGCGGGACGGGGCAACTCGGGGCCCGGCTGGCCGAGGGCCGCGAAGTGGTCGGTGTCGACCCGGCCGCGGCGATGCTCGAAATCGCACGCCGGCGCCCCGGTGGCGGGCAGGTCACCTGGCTGAGGGCGGACGCCCGTGAGGTCCGGCTCGCGCACCGTTTCGACCTGGTGTTGCTGACCGGCCACGCCTTCCAGGTCTTCCTCACCGACGACGACCAGCGCGCGGTGCTGGCGACGATCGCCGCGCACCTCGCCGACGGCGGCCGGTTCGTCTTCGATTCGCGCAACCCCGCCGACGAACGCTGGCGCCGCTGGACGCCGGCGCGCTCGCGACGCCGGCTGGAGCACCCCGTGCTGGGCGCCGTCGAGGCCTGGAACGACGCCGCCTGCGACTCCGCGACCGGCATAGTGACCTACGAGACCCACTACCGCGCGCATGGCAAAGGCGGCGAACGCCGGTTCCGCGCCGCCTCGCAGATCCGCTTCACGCCACGCGAACCGCTGGCGGCGATGCTGGAGGCGTGCGCGCTTCGTGTCGATACCTGGCTCGGCGACTGGCAGGGCGGCGCCTGCACGCCCACCTCGCCCGAACTCATTCCCGTCGGGCGCAGGAGCAGCGACCCGGCCGTCTGATCAGCCGGCCATCCGCCGCCCTCGACTCAACGGCTGACGCGTTCCTGCCCCGCCGCCACGGGGGTGACGGGCGCCGGTGGCGTGCCGCGGGCGGCGATGGCCGCACCGGCCCGCAGCAGGACATCCTCGCGAAATCGCGCGCCCACCAGTTGCACGCCGCTCGGCACGTCGCCGGTCATCCCGGTGGCGACGCTCAGTCCCGGCAGGCCCATCAGCGGGATCGCGATCTGGATCAACTGGGCTTCGAAGACGCGCCGGAACGCTTGCGGGGACTCGACGTCCAGCAGGTCGGGAAACGGCGGCTCGGCCGAAACCGGGCACAACAGCAGCGGGTACTCGCGCAGGAACCGTTGCCACTCGCGCACGAATCGCGCACGCGCCTGCAGTGCATCCAGCAGGCCGTCGACGTCCGGTGCCGGGCACAGTGCCTGCATCTGCTCGTAGACGAAGCTCGCATCGGGGTCGGCCTCGCGCCGGATCGCCTCGTCGGCGCCGCGGCGGAACTCGGCCAGCCACAGGGTCGCCTGCACCCGCGCCGGCTCGCGCAACGGCGGGCAGTCGGTCTCGTGGACTTTCCAGCCGGCGTCCTCGAGACGGGCTGCCGCGTCGCGTACGGCGTGCTCGACCTCGGGCGCGACCGCGAGGCCTTCGGGCGCGACCGCCAACGCCGCGACGTTCGCGACGTCGGGAAGCTCCAGCGGCACCGGCGACCACCAGGGATCGCGGTCGTCGCCCGCGGCCATCGCCTGCAGGGCGAGCCCCAGGTCGTCGATGGAGCGGGCCAGCGGTCCGGAGACGGCCATCAGCTGGCCGCCGATGTGCCGGTCCGGCGCGCTCAGGTTGACCGCCGGCACGCGCCCGAGCGTCGGGCGCAGACCGTGGATGCCGCAGGCGTAGGCCGGGTAGCGGATGGAGCCGGCGATATCGGTGCCGTGCGCGATCGCGCCTATTCCCGCGGTGACGGCTGCCGCCGCGCCGCCCGAGGATCCACCCGGGGTGAGCGCGCGATTGCGGGGATTGCGCGTGTGCCCGTGAACACTGTTCCGGGTGAACCAGCGCAGGGAGAACGCGGGGGTGTTGGTGCGACCGACGATCACCGCACCCGCGCGCCGCAGGTTGGCGACCACCGGGTTGTCGGTGCTTGCGAGCAGGTGCGCCTGGGTGCGCAAGCCGTTGGTCGTCGCGTAGCCGGCCTGGTCCACGTTGACCTTTACCGTCACCGGCACCCCGGCGAGGGGACCGGGGTCCTCGCCGGCGGCCAGCCGCCGGTCGATCGCCCGGGCGGCGTCCAGCGCCTCCTCGGGCATCTCCTGCACGACCGCGTTGATGGCCGGGTTGACGGCCGCCAGGCGCGAGAGCGCGCTCTCGGTAATCTCGGTCGCGGACGCCGAGCGCTCGCGCACGTGCCGCGCAAGCTCGACGCCGCTGAGTTCCCACAACTCGGACATGGCCGACCGCCCCTGTGTTATTTTTCCGAACGTCGGATGGCGAACCGCGCCTCGGCGGGCGCGTTGCACCGGATTATCCCCCACCGGCCGATAGGGAAGATACCGCGACTTTTGCGCCGCGCACGAACGAGCATCGATGAACCAGACGTCCGCACCGCTGCAGCTGCGCACCGACACCGTTCGCCCCGAGTGGATCGACTACAACGGCCACATGAACCTCGCCTACTACGTGCTCGCCTTCGACTACGCCACCGACGACTTCCTCGACTACCTCGGCCTCACGGCGGCGTTTCGCGAACAGCACGACGCCTCGACATTCGCCGCCGAGATCCACGTCAGCTACCTGCGCGAAGTCCACGCCGGCGACGGCTTGCGTTTCACCACCCAGTTGATCGACTACGACGCGAAACGGCTGCACTATTTTCACCGCATGTACCACGCCGCCGAGGGCTGGCTCGCCGCCACCAACGAACTGGTGAGCCTGTACATGGACATGCACGAGCGCCGGGTTGCCGCCATGCCGGAGGCGATCCTGGCACGGGTGGCCCGGGTGATGAGAGCCCATGGCGCACTCCCGGCGCCGGAGCAACTCGGGCGGCGTATCGCGATACCGGCGGACAAGTCGCTGCGGTGATACCGGAGCCGCGCCGCCGGCCGTTGCCGTTGCGGGCCGCGCCGCACCTGCAGTAGAGTGAGCCGCTTTCACCGCCTCGCCCGGGCCCGGTTCCACGCATGCACCCACGACCCAGCTACGCCGCGCGCCTCAACAGTTTCAGGGTCGGCGCGAGCGACTACTGGCCGAAGAAGAATCGCGTCACCGCCGGTGATCTGCTCGCGCGCGCGGCGACGGTCGAGGGGCTCGATGCGGCCGACCTCAACTATCCCGACCATTTCGCCGACGAATCGCCGCGCGACCTCGCCGAGCGCCTGGGGCAACTCGGCATCGCCCTCAACGGGCTGGCCATGCGCTACTACGGCGACCCCGAGTTCAAGCTCGGCGCGTTCAGCAACCCGCGCGCGGCGACCCGGCGCAAGGCCATAGACCTGACCCGCCGCGGGATAGACGCGGTGCGCGAGATGGGCGGCGACCTGATGACCCTGTGGCTGGGTCAGGACGGCTTCGACTACGCTTTCCAGGCCGACTACCGCGCGATGTGGGAGCACTCGCTGGTGGCATTGGCCGAGGTCGCCGACCACGACCCGCAGGTGCAGATCGCGCTCGAGTACAAGCCCAACGAGCCGCGTGCCTACTCGCTGATGCCCGATGTCGGCACCAGCCTGCTCGCGCTCGGCGAAGTCGCCCGCGCGAACACCGGCGTGACCATCGACTTTGCCCACGTGCTCTATGCCGACGAGATGCCCGCCCGCACGGTGGCCCTGATCGAGCGCCATTCGCGGCTGCTCGGCGTGCAGCTGAACGACGGCTATGGCAAGCGGGACGACGGCCTCATCGCCGGCAGCGTGCACCCGGTGCAGACCGTCGAGTTGCTGGTCGAACTGCAGCGCGCGGGCTATGGACGCGCCCTCTATTTCGACACCTTTCCGGACGTCTCGGGGCTCGACCCCGTGGCGGAAACGCGGACCAACATCGAGATCGTGGAGCGGCTGCGCGCGGTGGCCGCCCGGCTCGCCGGGGACCCGGCGCTCGCCGGCGCCATCGCGAGCCAGGACGCGGCCGCGAGCCAGCGAATCGTGGCCGCCGAGTTGTACGGGCAGGGCTGAGCCGGTGGCGGGCGCGACGGTGTTCGTCGCCGGGTCGCTGCACTACGACGTGGTGGTGAACGCGCCGCACCTGCCGCGCCGCGACGAGACGGTGCCCGGCACGGGCGTGGCGCTGGTATGCGGCGGCAAGGGCGGCAACCAGGCCGTGGCCGCGGCGCGCCAGGGCGCGACCACGGCGATGGCCGGGCGCGTCGGCGACGACCTGTTCGGCGAGCGCCTGCTCGCCCACCTCGACGCCGCGGGGGTCGATCGCCGCGCGGTGCAGATCGAGTCCGGTGCGGCTTCGGGCATGAGCGTCGCCATCGTCGAGGCGAACGGCGACTACGGCGCCGTGATCGTCTCCGGCGCCAACCTCGCCATAGACGCCGGCGCGGTGGCGGTACCCGCGACGGCACGCGTGGTGCTGCTGCAGAACGAGATACCCGAGGCCGTCAACGTGCGGGTGGCGTGCGCGGCGCGGGCCGCCGGGGCACGGGTGATGCTGAACGCGGCGCCGTGGCGCGAGCTGCCCCGGGGCCTGCTCGCCGACGTCGACGTGCTGTTGCTGAACCGCGTGGAGGCCGCGGCGCTGGCCGGGTGCCACGACGTGTCGCCCGCGACCCTCGCCGAGACGATCGCCGCACTGCCCGCCGCGTTTCCCGACCTGATCGTGACGTTCGGCGCTGCCGGCGCGGTGTACTGCTCGCGCGCACGCGATCCGTACCACCAGCCGGCGTTCGCGGTGGACGTGGTCTCCAGCCACGGCGCAGGGGACGTTTTCGCCGGCGCGCTGGCGGCCCGGCTCGCCGACGCCGAGCCGATGGCCGGGGCATTGCGCTACGCCGCGGCGGCCGCGGCCCTGCACGTGGCGACACCGCTTGCGCAACGGGCCTCGATTACGCCCGCCCAAGTGCGTATATTCATGGCTCCCGCGCGAGCGCGCGACTGACGACCGGGCAGGCCGAGCGACACGCCATCGAGCGTCACCTCGACCCCGGCAAACGAAAACCACCGCAGCCCCGATGTCCGACAAATTCCGTTCGTTGTTCGGCGATCGCAAGCCGGTGATCGCCATGGTGCACCTCGGCGCCCTGCCGGGCACGCCCCTGTACGACGCCGAGCGGGGCCTCGAGGGGCTGGTCGAGGGCGCTGCACGCGACCTCGATGCGCTGCAGGCGGCCGGCGTCGACGCGGTACTGTTCGGCAACGAGAACGACCGGCCCTACGAGTTCGCCGTCGACACCGCCTCGACCGCCACCATGGCCTACGTGATCGGGCGGCTGCGCGACGCTGTCGAGGTTCCGTTCGGCGTCAACGTGCTGTGGGACCCGCTGAGCACCATGGCGCTCGCCGCCGCCACCGGCGCGCAGTTCGTGCGCGAGATCCTGACCGGCACCTATGCTTCGGACATGGGACCCTGGTCGCCCGACGCCGGCAAGGCGTTGCGCTACCGTGACCGGCTGGCGCGGCGCGATCTGGCGGTGCTGTTCAACGTCTCGGCCGAGTTCGCCTGGTCGCTGGACCGGCGCAGCCTGGCGGACCGCGCGCGCAGCGCGGTGTTTTCGAGCATCCCCGACGCGGTGCTGGTGTCGGGGCAGATCACCGGCGAGGCGGCGGCGATGAGCGAGCTGGCCGCGGTCAAGGACGCGCTGCCCGACACCCCGGTGCTCGCCAACACCGGCGTTCGCCACGACACGGTGGCCGAGGTGCTGGCGGTAGCCGACGGCGTGATCGTCGGCTCGTCGCTGAAGGTCGACGGCGACACCTGGAAACCGGTCGATGCGCAACGTGCCGCTGCGTTCATGCAGCGCGCTCGCGCGGCCCGCGGGGAGCGCCGATGAGCGAGGAGTACGATCTCTCGGAACGATTGCGCGAGTCGCTGTGCGAGCTGATGCTCGTTCCCGGGCTCAGCGGCTACGAGGGCCGCGTGCGCAAGCGCCTCGCGGCGGCGCTGCGCAAGCTCGGCATCAAGAGCCGCAGCGACGCCCTCGGCAATCTCATCGCAACGCTCGACGGCGATGCCCGTCTGCCGGCGGTGATGCTGTTCGCGCACATGGATCAGCTCGGCTTCGTGGTGCGCAAGATCGAGCACGACGGCTACGTGCGCGTCGAGCGTCTCGGCGGCGTGCCGGAGAAAGCGCTGCCTTCGCAGCCGGTGCTGTTGTGCGTCGACGAGGAGCGCGACCGGGTCGGGGTGATCGCCAACAAGGCGCACCACGCCACCACCGCCGAGGAGAAATACCGGGTCACACCCTACGGCGAGCTCTACATCGACACGGGACTCGCCAGCGCCGCGGACGTGCGCGAAGCCGGCATCGAGATCGGCACGCCCGTGGTCTACCAGCCGCGCGTGCTGGCGCTCGGCGGGCAGCGCCTGGCCGGCACCTCCATCGACGACCGCGCGGGCTGCGCGGTGATCGTCGAGGTCGCCCGCGCACTGCTCGCTCACGAGGCGCGCCCGACCACGCACCTGGTGTTCTCGGTGCAGGAGGAGTTCAACCTGCGGGGCGCGACCACCGCGGCGCGGGCGCTCGCCCCGGCGATCGCGATCCAGCTCGACCTGGTGCTCGCCACGGACACGCCGGACATGGGCTATCGCGGCGACGTGCACCTCGGGCGCGGCCCGGCGCTCAGCATGTACTCCTTTCACGGCCGCGGCACCCTCAACGGCACGCTGCCGCACCCGGCGCTGGTTGCGCATTTCGAGGCGCACGCCCGCGCGCTGCGCCTGGAACTGCAACGCAGCGCACACGTCGGCGCGCTCACCGATTCGGCCTACGTGCAGGGCGTGGAGCAGGGCATCGCGGCGATCGACCTCGGTTTCCCGCTGCGTTACTCGCACTCCTCGCTCGAGGTCTGCGACCTCGCCGACCTGGCCGGGCTCACGCGGTTGCTGGAGGAGGGCATCGCCGGCATCGACGCGCAGTTCGACCTCGACCGGGACCGCTTCGCGCAGTGAGCCACTACCTCGGCATCGACATCGGCACCTTCGAGTCCAAGGGCGTGCTGGTCGAGGCCGGCGGGCGCATCGTCGCGAGCGCCGCGCGACCCCACAAGATGCTGGTGCCCCAACCGGGCTGGGCCGAGCACCGCGCCCGCGAGGACTGGTGGGACGACCTGGTCTACCTCGGCCGCACGCTGCTCGCCGACAGCGGGCTCGCCCCGGGTGACGTCAAGGCCATCGCCTGCAGCGCCATCGGCCCGTGCCTGCTGCCGGTGGACGCCGCCGGGGAGCCGTTGTGCAACGCCATCCTCTACGGGGTCGACACGCGGGCCGCGCTGGAGATCGAGGAGCTGACGGCGGCGATCGGCGAGGCCACCCTGATCGGGCGCTGCGGCAACGCGCTCACCAGCCAGTCGGTGGGGCCGAAGATCGCCTGGCTGAAACGCCACCGTCCGGAGATCCACGCGCGCGCCGAACGCATGCTCACGTCGACCTCCTACCTGGTGTTCCGCCTCACCGGCGAGTACGTGATGGACCACTACACGGCGGCCAATTTCAGCCCGCTGTACCTGGTCGACGAGCAGGGCTGGAGCAGCGAGCTCAGCGCAGACATCGTCGAGCTGGAGAAACTGCCGCGCCTTGCCTGGAGCACCGAGATCGCGGGCGCGCTCAGCGCGCGGGCCGCCGCGCAGACCGGGCTTGCCGAGGGCACGCCGGTGACGGTGGGCACCATCGACGCCGCCGCCGAGGCGGTCAGCGTCGGCGTCCGCGAGCCGGGCGAGATGATGATCATGTACGGCTCCACCGTCTTCACCATCATGCCCACCGCCGAACGCGTCACCGACCCGCGCCTGTGGTACGCGCCGTGGCTGTTCGCCGGCCGTCACGCCTCAATGGCCGGGCTCGCGACCAGCGGTACCCTGACGCACTGGTTTCGCGAGCAGTTCGCGCGCGAGTTGCCGCAGGAGAGCGCGCTCGCGGAACTCGCCGCGCAGGCCGAAAGCGCCCCGCCCGGCGCCAACGGCCTGGTGTTCCTGCCCTATTTCTCCGGCGAGCGCACGCCGATACACGACCCGTCGGCGAAAGGCTGCCTGTTCGGGCTGAACCTGACGCACACCCGTGCCGACGTCTACCGCGCGCTGCTCGAAGGCATCGCCTGCGCCACGCGGCACATCCTCGACACCTATCGGGAGATCGGCCACCCGCCGCGGCGGCTGCTCGCGGTCGGCGGCGGTACGCGCAACCGGGTGTGGTCGCAGGCGACCTCCGACCTGGCCGGCCTCGCCCAGGACGTGTGCCGCCAGACCCTGGGCGCCTCCTACGGGGACGCCTTCATGGCCGCGCTCGCCGTGGGCGATGCCGCCCAGGAGGACATCGCACACTGGAACCCGGTCGAGACCCGGCTCGGCCCCGCACCGAGCGCGGCCGGGGAACGCCAGTACGCCGTGTTTCGGCAGCTGTACGAGAACACCCGCGAGCAGATGAAGGCGCTGGACGGCCGAGGGCGCGTTACTTGACCGCGCCCGCGGTCAGGCCCTTGACGATGTAGCGCTCGAGCACGATGCCGATGATCGCCAGCGGTGCGATGGCGGCGGCCGACAGGGCGGCCATGGACCACCAGTTGATGCCCTGCGAGCCGGTCTGGCTGGCCACCATCACCGGCAGCGTCTTGGCGTCGGTGCTGGTCAGCAGGGCGGCGAAGAAATACTCGTTCCAGCACAGGATGAGCGAGAGGATGAAAGCCGCCACCAGCCCGGGGAAGGACAACGGCAGCACGATGCGCAGGAACGTCCCCCAGGTCGTGAGCCCGTCGACCCGGGCGGCTTCCTCCAGTTCGATCGGGATGGTGTCGAACTGCACGCGGGTCACCCAGATCACGATCGGCAGCACCATCAGCGTGTAGAGCGCGATCAGCCCGACGCTGGTGTCGAGCAGCGCCACCTCGCGGTACAGCACCAGGAAGGGCATCGCCAGCACCACTGGCGGCAGGATCAGCTGGGACAGAAAGAAGAAAGAGATGTCGTCGTTCTTCAGCGGGCCGAAGCGGTAGCGGAAGCGGCTCAGCCCGTAGGCGGCGGCGGCGCCGATCATCACCGCCAGCAACGACGCACCGAACGAGGCGATGACGCTGTTGGCGAAGCGCTTGAGGAACTCCTCGCGCACGGTGGAGATCTCGAAGATCGTGTCCGGCGAGAGCCCCAGCGAGCGCCAGCCCCGCCAGTCCGGCACGAAGTCGATCCACGGGACCAGGTGACCCTGGGTGACGTTGACCGCGGTCTTGAACGAGGTGGTGAGGGTCCAGTAGATCGGGAACAGCGCGACGAACGTCCAGGTCAGCAGCGCGGCGTAGATGGCGATGCGCCCCACCCAGTACCAGGGTCGGCGCGGTGCCGGCGGCACGACGAAGTCGGCGAGCGAGGAGCGCCCGTCGAGCGCGCCGCGCTCGCCTGCAGGCGCGGTGTCGCGGTTCACGAGGTCGCCGCCACGTCGCCGGTGGAGCGCCGGATCCAGCGCGTCACGAAGGCGAGCACCACCAGCATGAACACGATGATCAGCACCAGGTAGACCTCGGCCAGCATGGTGCCGTAACCGACGTTGGAGCGGTCGCGGTACTCGCGGAAGATGAAGCTGGTCACGGTGTCCGTGGCGCCGCCGGGGCCGCCGGCGGTGACGTTGATCACGATGTCGGCCAGCTTGAGCTTGAAGATGACGCGCAGCACGATGGCTGTGACGCTGACCGGGAGCATCAGCGGAAAGGTGATGTTCCAGAACGATTGCCAGGGGGTGGCGCCGTCGACCCGCGAGGCTTCCGAGAGCTCCTTCGGGATCGCCTGCAGCCCGGCCAGCAGCAGGATCATCAGGAACGGGATGAACACCCAGGCGTCCATGATCATGATGCTCATGCGCGCGAGCCACGGCGAGGAGAAAAACGCCGGGCTCTCCCAGCCGAGGAAGCGCGCGAGCGTCGCGGCCGGGCCGAAGCGGTACTCCATCATCGACTTGCCGATCATCCAGCTGACCGCCACCGGGCTCAGCATGAACGGCAGCAGGAACACCACGCGAAAGAACTTGCGCGCACGGATCTCGGCGTTCAGCAGCAGCGCCAGCCCGAAGGCGATCACGAACTCGACGAAGATCGCGAGCACGTAGTAGACCATGTTCAGCAGCGCGTTGGAGTAGTACGGGTCCTCGATCATGGCGCGGAAGTTGTCGAGCCCGCTGAACTTGCGCCCCTCGAAGGAACTCAGGTTCCAGTCGGTGAACGCGATGTAGAGCCCGAACAGCGTCGGGAAGATCACCATCGAGACGGTGAACAGCACCGCCGGCAGGACGAACAGCGCACGCACGCCCATCTCGCCGCGCACCAGCACCTGCGCCACGGCGATGCCGAGCGCCCACAACAGGTAGACGTAGAGAACGGGTCGCCAGTTGTCGAAGCCGAGCTCGATGCTGCCGGCTCCGTGCAGCGCCTGCACGGCGAACGCGCCGAGCAGCGCGGTCCATGACAGGCGCCTTACCCACAGCCCCAGCGTGCGCCGGCCCGCGGGAATCTGATCCAGCGGGACCTCGAAGTGGCGCGTTTCCTCCATCGCTCGGGCGCGCGGCCGGCGACGCAGGGCGCCGCCGGCCGCCGGTCGCTTGCCGTATTCCCTACAGCCCGAGCGAGGCCCGGTACAGCGCGATCTGCTTGTCGCGCCCGATCTGGTCGGTGATCTTCTCCCAGGCGCGGGCGATGTTGTCGGCGCCGGTCTGCGCGTCGTACTGCCCGGCGAAGATCTTGGACAACTCGTCCTCGGCCACGCTGTAGTACTGGAAGATACCGGGGATGCGGGGCTCGATGGCCGCGTTCGGGTGGTTGTAGGAGTTCGCCTGCGAGGCGAGGTAGTTGGCGATGAACGACTGGTCGTAGCCGGCGCTCACCCACTCGGCGATGTTGAAGTGGCTCTGGCGATAGGGCTGGAAGCCCGACGGGTAGGCCGCCGTCCACAGCGAGATGTCCTTGCCGCCCACGTGCGCCGCGGCACTCCACGCCGCTTTCTTCTTGGTCGCATCGCCGTCGACGCGCGCCATCACGTACACGCCCCAGCCGATGTAGGCCATGTTGGGCGCGTAGTTCGGCCCGCTAGGCAGGGTGTCCCACCGGCCGGTCTTGGCGTTGTAGACGTCGTCCGAGCCGGGCAGGATGTCGAAGCCGACCAGGTCGCCGACCACCGAGCTGTCGCTGGTCTTGGCGTTGGAGCCGATGTCGCCCCACCACGACAGCATCGAGCCGGTGCCGGCGAGGAACTGCTGAAAGCCCGTGGTGCCGGGGTCGGCGTTGAGCTGGTTGGCGGGTTGCGACGGCAGCACGTCGATCACGTCCTGGATGGCGCGCACCCAGGCCGGGTTGTTGATGCGCGGTTTCATGGTGTCGACGTCGAACAGCCACGCCGGGTCGTCGGGGTGCTTGGCGTAGGCCGTGGCGCGCGAGCCCAGGAAATAGAAGCCGAACCCGCCCCAGCCCTTCGGCGCATCGAGGTAGCCGTAGGCATCGAAGCCGCCGACCTTCTTGCCCTTGAGGAACTTGGACACTTCCTGCACCCGCTGCCAGGTCTTGGGCACGCCCCACTCGCCCTTGTGGCCCTCGGCTTTCCACGCCGCGGCCAGCTTCGGGTCGCTGAAATAGTCGGTGCGGTAGTTGAAGTTGTGGCAGTCGCCGTCGATCGAGATCCGGTAGGTCTTGCCGTCCCAGGTGCCGACCGGCGCCTTGAGGTAGCCGACGTAATCGTCCATCTGCACCTGCTGCTTGACCCAGTCGGGCATCACCGACGCGAGTCCCTTGCCGCACACGTCGCCCTCGAACGGGGCGCCCATCTCGATGATGTCGAAGTCCACGGTGCCGGTCGCGATCGACTGCTGCAGGCGGGCGTTGTAGTCGGCCTGCGCGAGGTCGATCCAGGAGATCCTGGCCCCGGTGTACTGCTCCCACGGCTTCAGGAAGCCGCGGAAGAGCAGGTTGTGCAGGTTCTGGTTGTTCAGCCCCATGAACGTCAGCTGCACGTTCTTGAACTCGCCCGCCCTGACGTTGCGCTTGGTCGGCTCGAGGCACATCGCGCCGACTTTCTGCCAGTCCGCGTCGGTCGGCGAGCCCTTGCCGACGCCCGGGACCTTGAGCAGGTCTTTGCGAAACTCGGTCTGGGCATGCGCGGTCGCCGGCAGCATGCCCAGCGGCGCGCCGGCGCCCAGAGCCAGGGCCGCGGCACCGGCGCCCTTCAGGACCTTGCGGCGGTTGACCTGGGTCGCCATAAGCCTTTGATAGTCAGTCAGTTTCACTTGGATTCCTCCCGGACGGACCGCGTGCGCGGTCGAGTTGTGGTAGTGGCCGCCGGGCCGTGGGTCCGTGTCGGGCGAGAGACACACGGGCGCGCCCGTGCACCGCCTGGCTTGCTCGTTGTAGTACGCGGGCCGGTCCCGGCCCCGGCAGAATAGCGCCGGGTTTCATTATGGGTAAACGCCTTTGCCTGTCAATCGAGCCACGGGTGCCGGCGCCGGCGCGGCGCTTTACAGGCGCCATGCCCGATCCTGTAGTATTTGCGCGCGGACCGGGGTCACGCATCGGGTCGTGAGCCGGCCGCCCGACGACGGGGCGCAGATGGCCAGAGTGATAATAAAAGACGTGCGCAAGTCCTTCGGCGCGATCGAGGTCATCCATGGCGTCGACATGGAGATCGAGGACGGTCAGTTCGTGGTGCTGGTCGGGCCCTCGGGATGCGGCAAGTCGACCCTGCTGCGCATGATCGCCGGCCTCGAAGTGGTCACCGAAGGGGCGGTCGTGATCGGCGAGCGCGTGGTCAACCACCTCGCGCCGTCGGAGCGCGACATCGCCATGGTGTTCCAGAACTACGCGCTCTACCCGCACATGACCGTGGCGGCGAACATGGGCTACGCGCTCAAGCTGCGCAAGATCGACAAGTCGACCGTCGCCGAACGCGTGCAGCGCGCCGCCGAGATCCTCGACCTGACGCCGTACCTGAAACGTTACCCGCGACAGCTCTCGGGCGGGCAACGCCAGCGCGTCGCGATGGGGCGCGCGATCGTCCGCGACCCCCAGGTGTTCCTGTTCGACGAGCCTTTGTCGAACCTCGATGCCAAGCTGCGGGTGCAGATGCGCACCGAGATCAAGGAGCTGCACCAGCGGCTCAAGACCACCACCGTGTTCGTCACCCACGACCAGATCGAGGCGATGACCATGGCCGACAGCATCGTGGTGATGCAGGACGGGCGCATCGAGCAGGTGGGCTCGCCGCTGGAGCTCTACGATCGCCCGGCCAACCGGTTCGTCGCGAGCTTCATCGGCTCGCCGTCGATGAACATGATCGAAGGGCAGGTGCGCGCGAACGGCTCGCTCGGCGTCGAGGCCGAGGGCGGGCTGTTGCCGCTCGCGGGCGAGCACGACGTGCGCGAAGGGCAGCCGGTCACCTACGGCATCCGCCCCGAGCACCTCGACCTCGCCGACGACGGGGGATTCGCGGCCAGGGTGAGCGTGGTCGAGCCGACCGGTGCGGAGACCCTGGTGTTCCTGCGCCTAGGCGAGAAGGAGATCGTCGCGGTGTTTCGCGAACGCCACGAGTTCGAGCACGGCCAGACCGTGCACCTGCGCCCGCGCGCCGAGGTCGCGCACCTGTTCGACCGCGATACCGGCAGGCGACTCTAGGACATGGCGCCGGGACAGACCAGCAGCGAACCGGCGACGCCGCGCAGCGGCGCGGGGAGGCGAGGGTGGCAGGCGGATCGGGCGTAACCGTGCTCGGGGTCTACGTGACCGACCTCGCGTTCAAGGCGGCGCGTCAGCCGGCGATGGGCGAGACCCTGGCCGGCTCCGGGTTCGCCATGGGGCCGGGCGGCAAGGGCTCCAACCAGTCCGTGGCGGCGGCGCGCTGCGGCGCCGAGGTCCGTTTCGTGACCCGTCTCGGCAACGACGCGTTCGGCGACATCGCGCGCCGGACCTGGGCGCAGGCCGGGGTCGAGGCACGGGTCACGGCGCTCGACGACCAGCCCACCGGCGCGGCCTACATCTTCGTGGACGAGCGCAGCGGCGACAACGCCATCATCGTGGTGCCGGGCGCCGCCTCGACCTTGTGCGCCGCCGACCTCGATGCCGCCGCCGCCGACATCGCCGGCTCGCGGGTGTTCCTGACCCAGCTGGAGCAGCCCATGGAGGCCGCGCGCCG
>JBFJWO010000012.1:0-22457 GCA_041623575.1 Gammaproteobacteria bacterium | reverse complement strand
TGCTCGCTTGCCCCGGCGTTTGCCGTGCGCCGGCACGCCGATGCCCGCCGGGACGATCCTGTGGCGTTTCCGGGGTCGCGCCTGCCCCGTTCCCGCGAGAGTGTTTCGGTTGACCGCTGCTTTTGGCCAAACCTATCATGCCTGGCCCCGGTTTGCCCATCAGCGAGTCAAGCGCCTGAATATCAAGCAATTGCAATACTTCCTCAAGGTGCTGAAGGAACGCAGCATCACCCGCGCGGCGGCCCGGCTGTATGTCGCGCAACCGGCGCTGGGGCTGCAGATCCGCAAGCTCGAGCAGGAACTCGACGTGGAGCTGTTCGTGCGCCATTCGCGCGGTGTCACGCCGACCGAGGCGGCCCTGCGCCTGGCCGCGCACGCCGAGATCCTCGTGCGCCAGTTCGAGCGGGCACGCCAGGACATGCTCGACTACGCCGGCGAGCCGCGCGGGCGGGTGATCGTCGGGCTGCCGGTTTCCACCACCTTCGTGCTCGCCGGGGTCCTGGCCCGTGAGTGCCGCGAGCGCTTTCCGAAGATCGCCCTCAACCTCACCGTCGGGCTGAGCGAGCGCCTGATGGAGTGGGTGCACGACGAGCGCATCGACATGGCGCTCACCTACAACACCGCAGGCGCCGGCGGACTGGCGTTCGAGCCGCTGGCCGGAGAGACCTTGTACGTCGTGCACAACGCGGCGCGCGGCGAGTTGCCCGCGCGGGAGCGCTTCGAGCACGTGCTCGCGCACGAGCTGGTGCTGCCGAGCGCACCGCACCTGCTGCGCACCCTGGTGGACACGCAGGCCTCGGCGCTGGGCTGTGAGCCACGGGTGACGTTCGAAGTGGACTCGGTGCCGGCGATCAAGGAACTCCTGCGTCACGATCTGGCCTGCACCATCCTGCCCTACGCCGCCGTGCAGGCCGAGGTGGACGCCGGCGAGTTCCGCGCGGCGCCGATCGGCGAGCCGGCCCTGGAGCGCACGCTCTACATCGCCTTCCCCGAGCGCCGCCCGGCCGCCAAGGCGTTCGAGGCGGTGGCCAACCTGCTGCGCGACACCGTGCGTGACGTCGCCCGGCGCCGTGAGGCGGGCTGGACGCCGGTCGGCGACGCCAACCGTACGGACAAACGTCAGCGCCGCACGACCGCCCGGCGGGCCGCCGATTGAGCGGCCGCGCCGGGGCCCGCGATGCGGCGCGCCGGGCAGGAGGATCGACGCCCTGCGCCGGCACGGGCGGGTTGCGCGCCTTTCAAACTCGTTAGATTTCAAAGTATATTAGCCGGGCGCAGCCAGGGCGCGCCGCCCGCCGCACGCGACGGAGATCGCCGGCGGCACGCGATACAAGCCACAGCCGCGTACCAAGCAACAAGGTGCCGCGTGCGCGGCGCCGGAGGAGGAAACCATGAACACGCGTTTCGCCGTACCCGTTTGTCTCGCGGCCGCCCTGACGTGCGCTGGCGCGACCGCCGCCCCCTACAACGTCACGCTGACCGGCGCGAGCCCCGGCGGCCTGTGGTCGCGCATCGGCAAGGGCATCGATGCCGCGCTGGCCGCCGCCGAGCCGGGATCGACGGTGACCTACCAGACCTCGAGCGGCGGCCTCGCCAACGTACCGCTGGTGGCAGGTGGCAAGGTGCCGATCGGCATGGCGACCGACGGCGAACTGACGCTCGCCTGGAACGGCAAGGCGCCGTTCCGCAGCCAGATCCGCAACGTGCGCACCCTGTTCCGCGCCTACCTGCCCGCTGCCCGGTTCCAGGCCACCCACCTGATCATCAACAAGGACTTCGCGAGCGAGCACGGCATCCGCGAGTTCGCCGACATCGTCGCCAAGAAGATCCCCGTGCGCGTCGCCGTCAACCGGCGTGGCAACATGGATCACGACATCAGCATGATGGTGATGGAGGAGATGGGCGCGTCCCGCGAGCAGATCGAGTCCTGGGGCGGGCAGGTCGTGCAGGCCGCGTCGCGCGAGATCACCTCGCTGATGCTGGACCGTCGCATCGACTTCGCCAACTTCGGCATCGCCTTCAAGCACCCGCGGGTGCGCGAGATCGCGGCAGGTATCTCGCCGTTGCTGCTCGACATCCCGGGCCCGGTGGCGCAGCGCGTGGCGCAGCGCACCGGGGGCGAGGTGTGCCCGATCAAGGCCGGCGAGTACGAGTTCCTCGAGCGTGACATCAACTCGATCTGCATCGGCATGGTGATCATCGCGAGCGCCGACCTGGACGCTGACCTGGCCTACGCGATCACCAAGGCGATGGTGGAGAGAATCGAGCAGTTCAAGACCTCGCACCGGCTCATCGCGCGCACCGCGACCCCGCAGGTGCTCGCGACCCCGGCGATCGCGCCGCACCACCCGGGGGCGCTTCGTTACTACCGCGAAGCCGGCCTCGCCAACTGATCCCGGCGAGCGCGGGGGCACCGCCCCCGCGCTTTGCGCATGTCCACGCTGCTCTCCGCGCAGACCTGGTTCTCGGTCGGCGTAAGGCGCCGGCCCGCACGCAACGTGCGCTGGCTGGTCACGGCGTTCGCGGTCGCGCTGGCGGCCTACGTGATCGCCGCCGCGGCGATCGTCATCGTCGCGCCCTGGACGCTGGCGGTGCTGTTCCTGAGCGGCATCATGGCGCTCGCGTTCGTGATGATCGGCCCTTTCCCTCACTCCGACCCCGAGCGCCCGGCGCTGGCCGACTGGCTGGCGTCGGCGCTGGCGCTGGCCACCGGCGCGTACTTCGCCTGGCACGCCGGCATCATCGAGCAGCGCATCGTGCTGCTCGACCCGCTGACCGACGCCGACGTGGTGTTCGCGAGCCTGCTGTTCGTGCTGACGCTGGAGTTGACCCGGCGCACGACCGGGCTCGGCCTGACCGCGCTGGTGCTGGTCTTCGTCGCCTACAACTTCTTCGGCCACCTGCTGAGCGGCGTCCTGCAGCACGGGCTCATCGACTACCGGCATTTCCTCGAGATCACCGTGTTCACCACCGACGGGATCCTCGGCCTGCCGGTGCGGGTAGCCGCGACCTATGCTTTCCTGTTCGTGCTGTTCGGCACGCTGCTGCAGGCGGCCGGGGGCGGCGAGTTCTTTTTCGATTTCGCCGCGGCCATCAGCGGTCGCCGTCCCGGCGGGCCGGCCAAGGTCGCGGTGGTCTCCTCGGGCATGTACGGGATGATCTCGGGCAGCCCCACCTCGGACGTGGTCACGACCGGCTCGGTCACCATTCCCATCATGCGCCGCCTCGGCTACCCGAAGACGTTCGCCGGCGCGGTCGAGGTCTCGGCGTCGACCGGAGGCAGCCTGATGCCGCCGGTGATGGGCTCGGCGGCCTTCATCATGGCCGACTACACCGGCATCGAGTACCGCGACATCGCCGTCGCCGCGCTGCTGCCGGCGCTGCTGTACTACGTATCGGTCTACTCGCAGGTGCATTTCGCTTCGGTGCGCCGCGGCATGCGCGGCCTCGACGAGGAACGCATCCCGGCCATGGGACGCACGCTGACCCGGGGCGGGCTGTTCCTGTTGCCGCTGGTGGTGATCACCGTGGCGCTGCTCGAGGGCTACACGCCGACCATGGTGGCGATCTTCGGCTCGCTCAGCGTGCTGGCAGTCGCGCTGCTGCGCAAGAGCACGCGCATCGGCCCGCGGGCACTGATCGGCGCGCTGGCCGACACCTGTGTGCGAATGGTGCCGGTAGCCGGCGCGTGCGCCGCCGCGGGACTCGTCATCGGCGGCATCACCATGACCGGGCTCGCGGCCAAGATCGCTCACCTCGTCTACGCCATCACCGACGCGCAGGTGCTGGCGAGCCTGTTGCTGACCGCGTTGATCACGGTGGTGCTGGGACTCGGCATGCCGACCCCGAGCGCATACATCCTGGCGGCGGTGCTGATGGGCCCGCTGCTCGCGCAGATCGGCGTCGCCGATCTCCCGGGCCACATGTTCATACTGTACTTCGCGGTGATGTCGGCCATCACGCCACCGGTGGCGGTGGCGGCCTACGCGGCCTCGTCCATCGCCGAGGCGAACCCGCTGCACATCGCCGCGCTGTCGGTGCGACTGGCCATCGGGGCGTTCATCGTTCCGTTCGCGTTCGTCTACGGCCCGGAGTTGCTGATGCAGGGCGAGTGGACCGAGACGGTGCTCGCTTTCGCGAGCGCCGCGGGCGGGCTGGTGATGCTTGCGGCGGCGCTGGAGAGCCACCTGCGCGCACCGCTCGGCGGCTGGCTGCGGCTGCTCGCCGCGCTCGCCGGACTGTGCCTGGTGCTGCCCGACTGGCGCCTGACCCTGGTCGGTCTCGCACTCGCTGCCGCGCCGTTGCTGAAGGGCCCGCCGCGACGCGCCGTCGCCGGGCAGGAGGAATAGCCATGGCGCGCGGACCGGCGGGTGGCTCGCACGAAGCGTTCGATTACCGGCCCGGGCAGAGCCTCGGTTTCCTGGTGCGCGACACCATGCGCCTGTTCACCCGCTCGCTGCAGGCCCGCATCGCGCGCGAGCAGATCGGGCTCGGGCAATGGTTCTTCCTGCGCGTGCTGTGGGAAGAGGAAGGCCTCACGCAGCGCGAACTGAGCCAGCGCACCGGGTTGATGGAGCCGACCACGGTGTCCGCCATGCGCGCGATGGAAAAGAAGGGACTCATCCGGCGCAGGCGCAACGTCCCCGACCGGCGCAAGATCAATATCTACCTGACCGCGCGCGGGCGGCGCCTGCGCGAGGTGCTGTTGCCGAGTGCACGCGAGGTCAACGAGCTCGCCACGCGCGACTTCAGCGCCGCCGAGATCGACACCCTGCGCAAGCTGCTCGCGCGCCTCAAACGCAACCTCGAGGGCGACGAGGCGTTGTGAGCGCGAGCGCGCGCGTGTTGTTGACGCCGTCGCCGGGTGGCGGGTAGATTTCGTTAGGCTTCGAAGTATTCGGGAGGCGAACCATGGCCGCGCCCAGCGACAACCTGATCCGGCGCCGCTGGCCCGAGCAGGGCACGAGCCGCGTGCCTTACTGGGCGTACAGCGACCCGCAACTGTTCGAGCGCGAGATGGACCTGGTGTTCGCCGGGCGCAGCTGGAACTTCGTGGGCCTCGCCGCGGAGGTCCCCGAGCCGGGCGACTACCGCCAGTCCGCCATCGGCAACCGCAAAGTCGTCCTGACCCGCGACGAGCGCGGTGAGCTGCACGTGCTGCTCAATCGCTGCGCGCACCGCGGGGTCAAGTTCTGCCGCGAACGCCAGGGCAACACGCGCTTTTTCACCTGCCCCTACCACCAGTGGCGCTACGACCTCACCGGGCGACTGCGGGCGGTGCCTTTCTACAACGGCGTGAAGCAGCAGGGCGGCATGCCGGAGAGCTTCCAGTACGCCGACCACGGTCTGCAGACCCTGCGCGTGGCGCAACGCAACGGCGTGGTGTTCGCGAGCTTCAGCGAGGACGTCGAGCCGCTGGAGGATTACCTGGGCGCGCTGCTGCCGTGGTACGACCGCGTGTTCGACGGTCGCCCGCTGCGCCTGCTCGGCTACTCGCGCCAGCTGATCCCGAGCAACTGGAAGCTCATGTTCGAGAACATCAAGGACCCCTACCACGCGAGCCTGCTGCACGTGTTCCTGGTCTCCTTCGGCCTGTTTCGCGCCGATCAGCCCTCGCGGGTGCTGATGGACCGGACCGGTCGCCACGCGGTGCTCGTCTCGAGCAAGGGCGAGCAGGCGGCGAGCGAGGCGACCCGCGACATGGCCAACCTGAAGGAGCAGTTCACCCTCGCCGACCCGCGCCTGCTCGACCCGGTGCGCGAGTTCCCGGGCAGCGCCACCGTGGCCATGCTGACCCTGTGGCCGAACCTCATCGTGCAGCAGCAGTCGAACACGCTCGCCATGCGCCAGCTCATCCCGCGCGGTCCCGAGTCGTTCGAGCTGGCCTGGGTGTTCTTCGGCTACGAGGACGACGACGAGGCGATGCGCGTGCGCCGGCTGCGCCAGGCCAACCTGATGGGGCCGGCCGGCTACGTCTCGGTCGACGACAGCGAGGTCATGAAACTCTCACAGGACGGCGTGCGCGAAAGCGTCGACGCCGCCGGCGTGCTGGAGATGGGCGGCCTCGACACCGGCGACACCGAGCACATGGTGACCGAAGCGGCCGTGCGCGCGTTCTACAAGCACTACCGCGAGGTGATGGGCCTGTGAGCCTGCCCGCGGACCTCGCGCTGCGCCTCGAACTGGAGACGCTCTACGCCGACTACGTGCACGCGCTCGACGACGACCGCCTCGAAGACTGGCCGAAGCTGTTCACCGAAGACTGTTTCTACGAGGTCATTTCCCGCGAGAACCACGATCGCGACCTGCCGCTGGCCGCTATGCGCTTCGAAAGCCGCGCGATGCTGGAGGACCGGGTCGTCACCATCCGCCAGACCCTGATGTACGAACCGCGCTACCTGCGCCACGTGGTGAGCAGCCTGCGCGTGCTCGACGCGCTCACCCCGCAGATCGCCTGCGAGGCCAACTACGCGGTGTTCGAGACGCTGATGGACGACCCGACCCGGGTGCTCAACGTCGGGCGTTACCTCGATCGCGTGGTGCGCGAGGACGGCACCCTGCGCTTTTCGAGCAAGTCCTGCGTGTTCGACTCGGTGCTGATCCCCAACTCGCTGGTGTACCCGATCTGAAACGCTGCCGGCGGCGGCGCGCTTCGCCCTGCGGCGGCACCGGTCCGTCCCCGGGGCCGCCTCGGCGCCCGCCGGCGCGACCGGCGTTCAGCGCGAACCCGCCCCGGCGCGGTTGGTGGCAAAACCGGTTTCGGCACCGAGCACGGCCGCCGGCTGCTTGAGGTTCTCCTGCCACAGCAGCGATTCCATGTTGATGTTCAACGGCTGGTCCTGCACGGTCAGTTCGTACACGTAGTCGTCGTAGGAGGCGTGGTTGTGCACGGCCCAGCCGGGCGCCGAGAGCATCAGGTCGCCGGCCTGCCACTCGTAGCGCTTGCCGGCGACCACGCTGTAGCCGCTGCCCGAGAAGTAGTAGTTGATGGCCGCCGAGACGTGGCGATGCGGGCGGTCGATGATCTTCGGCGGGCGGATGGTCATGGTGGCGAAGAAGTTCGGCGTGGTGCCGTTGGTGCGCCCGGTCATCGGGTTGTAGAGCAGGTACAGCCGCCGCCCGACGTAGTCCTTGCCGAGCGCTTCGAGCTTGTCGAGGTGCGCCTTGACCTGCTGCCACGGCCAGTGCAGGGCTTTCGACTCCACCGCCGGCGGGTTGATCAGCAACTCGTAGGGCATCATCCAGGCACCGTCCTCGGTGAGCTGGAAAGTGCCGTAAGGGCTGTTGCGCCGCGGGTCGTCCTCGCCGCCCGCGCCCGGCGGCCTCGCCTCGACTTCCTCCACCACCGGCGGGTCGTCGTCGACGATGTGCGCGTTCATCTTCTCGAGCAGCGCCGCGTTGGAGTACGTCAGGCGTACCTGCACCTTGTCGGTGTCGTTGACGTGGCGGTAGACGGCGTAGCTCGGGAAGTTCCACACGTCGTACCGGGCGAACGCGATGCGCTTGCCGTTCACCACCGCGTAGCCGCCGCCCTGGATGCAGAAATTCACCTGCGTGGAGTTGTGGCGGATCGGGCGGGTCTCCTCGCCGGGGTTCAGCACGCACAACCTGACCTGGATGCCGGGCGCGAGCCCCAGTCCCGGGGCGCGCGACTGCGGGTGGACGATCAGCGATTCGCGCCGCCCGTCGTTGGGGAAAGGCAACGCCGCCAGGCGTTCGACCTCGGCCTCGATCTGCGCCTTCGGGATCAGGGTCGCGGTCCACTGGCCCGGTTCCTGCGCGGGATGCTCGCGGGGATCGACAAACGCTGCTTGCTGCTCGCTCATGGCGCGTGTACCTCTTGACTCTTGCTCGCGTGCGCGGGCCGCGCAAACCGCCCGCCCGCTCTCAATCGCTTTCGAAACCGTCTTCGAACACCGACGGCACCGGCGGCGCCAGCCCGAGGGTGTTGACCACCAGCGCGTGCACCACGTAGCGTCCCGTCACCATCAGCACGGCGATCGCCTGCTCGTGCCCCAGCGCCGCCACCAGTTGCGCGAACTCCCCGCTCGCCGCCTGGCCCTTGCTGTCGAGGGCTTTGAGGACGTAGCGCTGCACGCGTTTCTCGTCCTCGCCCAGTGCGCCCGCATCCGGGTCGAGCGCTTCGACGGCCGTCACCCACGGCTTGCCGAAGCCGAGGCGCACCGACAGGCGCTCGTGCTGGTTGCGTTCGTAGGCGTTGCCCATGTAGGTCGCGCACGTCAGCGCCACGGTCTCCACCAGCCGCTTCGGCAGGCCGCCCTTGGCGGTCTCGGTGAACTCGATGAAAGCGCGCAGCGCCTCGGGCTGGTGAGCGGTGCACTTGAAGAACTCGCCGAGGTATCCCAGGCGTTCGACCCGCGGGCGCAGGGCCTCGGCCAGCGCCGGTTCCAGTTGGTCGAATTCCAGTCGCGGGATGTCTGCGCTCATGTCGATGGCACCGGGGTCCGGGTGACCCGGGCGGCGGAATAGTTAGAATACGAAGGATTGTACCCGCCGCTCCGGCGCGTCCACAAGCGTGCGCCGGGTGGCCGCAGCAGCCGACCGGGCACCGCCCCAGCGAGGAGAGAGCGACCGTGCAACCCCCTTTTCACCAGCGACCGATGTTGATCGACGGCGAACTGTGCGCGGGCACCGGCGGCGAATGGCTGGCGAGCGTCGACCCGGCAACGGAGGAGCCGCTCGGCAGCGTCCCGGCGGCCGACGGCGCGGATGTGCGACGTGCCGTCGATGCTGCCTCGCGCGCCCAGCCGGCGTGGAACGCGCTGGCGATGGCGCAACGCGCAGAGCATCTGCGCAGCCTGGGGCGCGCGCTCGGCGAACGGGCGGACCAGATCCTCGATCTCGAAGTGCGCGACACGGGCAACACGATCACCAAGATGCGCCGCGACGTGGCCTCGGCGATCCGCACGCTCGACTATTTCGCGGGGCTGGGGCTCGAGATCAAGGGCGAGACCGTCCCCGCCAGCCCCGGCAACCTGCACCTGACCCTGCGCGAGCCCTACGGGGTGGTGGGACGGATCGTGCCGTTCAACCACCCGTTGATGTTCGCGGCCTCGCGCATCGCCGCCCCGCTGATGGCGGGCAACGCGATCGTGGTCAAGCCGCCGGAATCGAGCCCCCTGTCGGCGTCGGTGCTGGCCGAGATCTGCCGCGACGTGTTCCCGCCCGGCGTGGTCAACCTGGTGACCGGCCTCGGCCCGGTGGCGGGCGATGCGCTGGTGCGCCACCCTGCGGTGAAGCGCATCGCTTTCATCGGCTCGATGCAAACCGGGCTCGCCATCCAGCGCGCGGCGGCCGAGACCGGCGTCAAGCACGTCACGCTCGAACTCGGCGGCAAGAACCCGATGCTGGTCGGTCCCGACGTCGATCCCGCCGAGGCGGCAGCGGCTGCCGTCGCCGGCATGAACTTCGCGTGGCAGGGCCAGTCCTGCGGCTCTACCAGCCGCGTTCTGGTACCGGAGTCGATGTACGACGAGGTGCTGGAACGAATCGTCGCGGCCGTGAATGCGCTCAGGCTCGGCGACCCCCGCGACCCGGCCAGCGAGATGGGTCCGATGAACTCACGCGCGCAACTGGACAAGGTCGTGCGCTACGTCGCCGTCGGCCGCGAGGACGGCGCGCAACTGGTCGCCGGCGGCGCACGCCCGGCGCAGTTCGAACGCGGTTTCTGGCACCAGCCGACCGTGTTCGCCGGCGTCGACATGACCATGCGTATCGCGCGCGAGGAAGTGTTCGGACCGGTGCTGTGCGTGCTGCGCTATCGCGACGTCGACGAGGCCGTGGCCGCGGCCAACGCCACGCGCTACGGCCTGACCGCGGCCATCCTGACCCGCGACCTCGATCTCGCGCTGTACTGGGCACGGCGCGTGCAGGCCGGCTACGTGTGGGTGAACGGCCAGTCCGGGCACTTCGCCGGCACCCCCTTCGGCGGCGTCAAGGACAGCGGCACCGGCCGCGAGGAGAATCTCGGCGAGCTGCTGAGCTACACGGAGACCAAGACCCTGCACCTGTTCGCGCGCGAGCCCGTCTGGCCCTGACTCCGGTCGCGATTGTCTGCCCGGCGCCGAATGTGATAGACAGGGTTTTTCGCCGCTGCGTCAGGCCCATGATCAGACTCCCCCTCCCGCTGCTCGCCGCGACCCTGCTGCTGCAGGCCTGCGGTACCGCACCCATCACCGGGCGCTCGCAACTGCTGCTGATCTCCGAGGAGCAGGCGATCGAGAAATCGGCACCCGCCTACCTGCAGATGCTCGGTGAGCCCGCCAGGGAGGGCAAGCTCAACAACGACCCGGCGCTCAACGCCCGCGTCGAGCGCATCACCGCGCGGCTGATCGCCCAGGCCGTCCAGATCCGCCCGGAGACCCGCGACTGGGAGTGGAGCATGCACGTCGTCGACGACCCGCAAACGGTCAACGCCTGGGCGATGGCCGGCGGCAAGATGGCGCTCTACTCCGGACTGGTCGCGCAGCTGCAGCCGAGCGACGACGAACTGGCGCAGGTGCTCGGCCACGAAATCGCGCACGCCCTCGCCCAGCACACCCGCGAGCAGATGTCGCGCGCGGCGCTGATGGGTATAGGCGCCGTGATCCTGGCCACCCAGACCGACCAGCAGACCACCGCCGTGGTGACCGCGGCGGCCACGGTGGGGCTGGCGCTGCCGCACAGCCGCGAGGCCGAATCCGAAGCCGACCGTATCGGCATCGAACTGGCCGCCAGGGCGGGGTACAACCCGGACGCGGCCGTTACCCTGTGGCAGAAGATGGGCGAGGTGTCCGGCGGCGGCGGGCCCGAGTTCCTGAGCACCCACCCCGCCCCCGGCAACCGCGCGAAAGCCCTGCGCAAGCTCGGCGCGAAGATGCGCCCGCTGTATCTCGCCGCGAGCAATCCGCCGAGCTTCGCCTACCGCTCGACGCCCATCCCGGTGAACTGAACCCGGGCCGGGCGCGCTCAGTCCGCCACCACCGGGTCCCAGCGCAGCTCGTCGATCACCCGCGTCGGGCGGCAGCCGTGCCGCCGGCACAACGCTTCGAACGCCTCGCCCTGCGGCGGGCGGCCGAGCACAGCGGCGTGGATGCCACCGGCCACCAGCAGGCTGTCCAGCCCGGCCCGGGCGGCGCCCGCGATATCCGTGGCGAACCCGTCGCCGATCATGAGCACCTGGCGCGGGGCCACCGGCGCAACCCGCTCTGGCGCCCGCTCGAACAACGCCGGCGCCGGCTTGCCGTGGGTGAAGACCTCGCCGCCGAGTTCGCCGTAGCGCCGGGCCAGCGCCCCGGCCGAGATGCCACGCACCCCGGCGCGAACCGCCTCGAGGTCGGCGTTGGCACAGACCATCGGCAGGCCGGCAGCGCGCGCCCGCCGCAGGACCGACTCGAAAGGCGCCGCGTCCGGCTGGTTGCCCTCGGCGCCGGTATTGAGCAGGAAGTCCGCCTCCTCCGGCGCGTCGACCAGGGTCAGCCCCAGCCCCTCGGTGAGAGCGCGGCTGCGCCCGGGGCCGAGGTAGAATGGGAGCGCCCGCCCGACTTCTACGAAAGCCTGTGGATGACCGTGACCTCGACCGTGGTGGGAGTCGCGCTGTCGATCCCGGTCGGCCTCGGCGCCGCCCGCAACCTCGCGCCGGTGCCGGTCTACCTCGCCTGCCGCGCCATCGTCGCCGTCTCACGCACCTTTCCCGAGGTGATCCTCGCGATCTTTTTCGTCAAGCTGTTCGGTTTCGGCCCGTTCGCCGGCTTCCTCGCGCTCAGCGTCGCCACCATCGGCTTCTACGGCAAGCTGCTGGCGGAGGACATCGAGGACATGGACCCGGCGCAGGCCGAAGCGGTGCGCGCCACCGGCGCGGGCTGGCTGCAATGGCTCAACTACGCCGTGCAGCCGCAGGTGCTGCCGCGCATGATCGGGCTCGGCCTGTACCGCTTCGACATCAACTTCCGCGAATCGGCGGTGGTCGGCATCGTCGGCGGCGGCGGCATCGGCGCCACGCTGCTGACCTCTTTCGACCGCTACGAGTTCGACTCCGCGGCCGCCTTCCTGCTGATCATCATCGCCATCGTGATGGGCGTCGAGTACACCTCCGGGCACGTGCGCAGGATGGTGCAGTAGTGGCGGTACACACGCGCGGCGAGGTCAAGGTGTGGCGACGCCGCGAGCGCGCTCGCCAGCTGGCGATCTGGGGCGGCTGGCTGGCCGGCACGGCGGTGTTCGTCTACTGCTGGCGACTGATCTCGGACCGGACCATCTGGATGTTCGTCCTGGACGCACCCGAGCAGGCCGCGGATCTCATGAGCCGCATGGTGCCCCCCAAGTGGAGTTACATGGAGAGCTTGTGGTTACCGCTGTGGGACACGCTGAACATCGCCACCCTTGGCACCGCGATATCCCTGGTCATCGCGGTGCCCGTGGCGTTCTGCGCGGCGCGCAACACCACGCCGAGCGTAGTGTTCGTGCGCCCGGTCGCCTTGTTCGTGATCGTTGCGTCGCGCTCGATCAACTCGCTGATCTGGGCGCTGATGCTGGTGACCATCATCGGTCCCGGCGTCTTCGCCGGGGTGCTCGCGATCGGCCTGCGCTCGATCGGCTTCTGCGCCAAGCTGCTCTACGAGGCCATCGAGGAGATCGACCCCAACCAGGTCGAGGCGGTGACCGCGACCGGCGCCAGCGGGGCCCAGGTGCTGAGCTACGGCATCGTGCCGCAGGTCATGCCCGCGTTCGCCGGCATCAGCGTGTTCCGCTGGGACATCAACATCCGCGAGTCGACGGTGCTGGGACTGGTCGGGGCCGGCGGCATCGGGCTGCAGCTCGACGCCTCCATCGCCACGCTGGCCTGGACCCAGGTGTCGCTGATCCTGCTGGCCATCCTGGCCACGGTCATCGTCAGCGAGTGGGTGTCGGCGAAGGTGCGCCACGCCATCATCTGAGGCGGCGGCCGGGGGTCAGTTGGCCCCCAGGATGGCAACGCCGTTCACGCGCTCGGCGCGTTCGTCGTCCACCAGCAACGCCCGGGCCCAGTCGCCGGGCGTATCCCAGCGCCCGCGCGGCAGTTCGGGTGACGTCGCTTGGCGGATCGGCCCGGCAGCGACGTTGTCACGCCGCCCGGCGTCGTTTTTCTTCAGCAGCAGTGCTTCGGTCATGTCGAGATAGGCGCCGGGCGGGCACGGCCTGTGCCGATGCGGCGCTCGCCTCCGTCGGTCTGGTCTCTTTCCTGACGCACGCCGCGCGGCACGGGTCACAATCCTGTCGTCAGAAACCCCGCCCCAGCGAAACGATCTCGACCACCCGGCCGTTGGCGAAGCGAACCCGGCGCATGAAACGGGCCGGGCCCAGGTTGTAGGTCCAGTCCTCGACGTCGACCGCGACCGCCACGCGGGGCGCGCGCCCGGCGTGACCGGGGGGCAGGCCCGGGAAGGCCAGCAGCGGCGACGGGCCGCGCGCCGTGACCACCGCCGGGCGGTACTCCACGAGGTCGGGCTCGCCGCAGCGACGCAACACCTCGAGCTTGCCGTCGCCTTCCTCGATCAGGTGGCTGCCGCAGCGCATTGCGGCCTGCGCCCCCGGCGCGAGCAGCGCCAGCGCCAGCGTCCCCGCGGCGAGGCCGTTCCTGACAAGGCGTTGCGCTTCGTTTACCATCGCGGGCGAAGTTCGGACCCCCAGGACGAACACGATACCCTTAGAGTGAACGCGTCGCCGAATAATTCCCCCAGCCGCCCGCCGCGGGCGTACGGACCGGCTTTGAACCGGTGCTAGAGATACAGGGCCTGCACAAGGCCTTCGGCGGGATCCACGCCGTCGACGGCGCCGGCTTCACGGTGGCCGAGGGGTCGATCACCGGCTTGATCGGCCCCAACGGCGCCGGCAAGACGACCCTGTTCAACCTGGTCGCGGGGGCGCTGCGGCCGGACGCCGGCCGGGTCACCTTCGACGGCCACGACATCACCGGCATGGCGCCCCACGAGCTTTTCGCACGGCGGCTGCTGCGCACCTTCCAGATCCCTCACGAGTTCGCCACCATGACGGCGCTCGACAACCTGATGATGGTGCCCGGCGGGCAGGCCGGCGAGCACCTGACGAGCACCTGGCTCGCCTGGGGGCGCGTGAAGCGCCAGGAGGCGGAAGTCCTGGCGCGCGCCGAGCGGGTGCTGGAGTTCCTCGGCCTCAGCCACGTCGCCAGCCTCCCGGCGGGCAACCTCTCCGGCGGGCAGAAGAAGCTGCTCGAGATCGGCCGCACCATGATGGTCGATTCACGGCTGGTGCTGCTCGACGAGATCGGCGCCGGGGTCAACCGCACGCTGCTCTCGGAGATCGCCAGCAGGATCGAGGAACTCAACACCGAGCACGGCTACACCTTCTGCCTGATCGAGCACGACATGGACCTGATCCGGCGGCTGTGCCACCGCGTGGTGGTCATGGCCGAAGGCCGGGTGCTGACCATCGGCAGCGCCGAGGAAGTGCAGTCCGACCCCGAGGTGATCGAAGCCTACCTCGGGCAGAGCCAAAACGGCGCCCCGCGCCGCCGCCCCCGGCGCGACGCGTGAGCGTGCTGCTGCACGCCGAAGGGATGGTCGCCGGCTATGGCGAGCTCACCATCCTCCACGGCTGCGAACTGACCGTGGAACGCGGGCGCATCTCGGTCATCGTCGGCCCCAACGGGGCCGGCAAGTCGACCGCCATGAAAGCGATCTTCGGGCTGCTGCCGCTGCGCGAGGGGCGGGTGTCCTTCGAGGGGCGGGACATCACCGGCCTCACGCCGCAGGAACTGGTCGCCACAGGGATGGGCTACGTGCCCCAGATGGCCAATGTGTTCCCGACCCTGAGCGTCGAGGAGAACCTCGAGATGGGCGCGTTCCTCGCCCCGGCCCGGGTCCGCGAAGGGCTGGCGCACGTCTACGACATCTTCCCGGCGTTGCGCGAGAAGCGCCGCCAGCCGGCCGGCGAACTCTCGGGCGGCCAGCGCCAGATGGTGGCGGTCGGGCGGGCGCTGATGATGGGCCCGCAACTGCTGATGCTCGACGAGCCCACCGCCGGGCTCTCGCCCAAGGTGATGGGCGACATCTTCGACATCGTGTTGAAGGTCAACGAGGCGGACGTCGGCGTGCTGATGGTCGAGCAGAACGCGCGCCAGGCGCTCGAGATCGCCGACACCGGCTTCGTGCTCGCCACCGGGCGCAACCTCTACACCGACACCGGCGAGGCGCTGCTCGCCGACCCGGATGTCGCCCGCGCCTTCCTCGGCGCCCGCGACTGAGACCCAGCCGATGGAACTCGCCGACCTGCTGAACGCTCTCGTCTACCTGCTGAACAAGGGCGTGCTGAACGCCGCCAAGATCGGCAGCATCTACGCGCTCGGCGCCGTCGGTATCACGCTCATCTTCGGCATCCTGCGCTTCGCCCACTTCGCCCACGGCGACATGATGACGTTCGGCGCGCTGTGCGCCTACGCCGGCACCGTGATCCTGCGCGATCTCGGCATCAACACCCAGCCGGTGCCGACCGGGCTGCTCGCCCTGCCGTTGGCGATCGTCGCCACGGTGGCGCTGGCGCTGCTGATCGATCGCACGGTGTATGCGCATTTCCGCGCCCAGCGCAGCCCGCCGGTGGTGTTCGTGATGACCTCGATCGGCGTGACCTTCGTGCTGCAGGGCGTGATCCGGCTGATCGGCGGGACCGGCGACCGGCAGTTCTTCTTCCTGATCGAGCGTGACGGCGAACGCATCCGCGAATCCAAGGACCGGCTGCTGATCACTTTCGACTGGCTGCGCGACCTGGTGGAAGGGTTCGCGCAGCAGATCGTGATCACCGCACCGCAGGTCGCGTTGTTCGCCTTCACCGTGATCGCGCTGTTCGGGCTGCACCGATTCCTCACCCGCACCCGCCTCGGCAAGGCCATGCGCGCCGTGTCCGACAACGAAGACCTCGCGCGGGTCAGCGGCATCGACGTCGGCAAGGTGGTGGTGGTGACCTGGGTGATCGGCGGCACGCTGGCGGCCATCGCCGGCACCCTGCTCGCGATGGACACCCAGTACAAGCCCATCCTGGCGTTCAACCTGCTGCTGCCGATGTTCGCCGCCGCCATCATGGGCGGTGTCGGCCAGCCCTTCGGCGCCGTCGCCGGCGGCTTCATCGTCGGCCTGGCCGAGACCTTCGCCGTGTTCGATTGGCGGGTGCTCTACGACCTGCTGACCCCCGAAGGCGTGCGCGCGGCCGGCTCCATGGCGCTGGTGCCGGCCGAGTACAAGCTCGCCGTTCCTTTCGTCATCCTGGTGCTGGTCCTGATCTGGCGCCCGACGGGGTTGTTCCGCGGGAGGGTGCTGTGAAGTCGCGCAACACGCTCGCCGCGGGGCTGCTGCTCGGCGTCTTCGCGCTCGCCTGGTTCGGGTTGAGCCCGGTCACCGCGCTGCTCTACCTCGCCACGGGCCTCGCCACGGCGGTGATCGTGCTCGGGCTCAACATCCAGTGGGGCTACGCGGGGCTGTTCAACGCCGGCATCCTCGGCTTCATCGCTCTCGGCGCCTACGCGGTGGTGTTCGTCTCCGTCGAACCCGTGCCCGAGGCCTGGGCCGCCGGCGGCGACGGCCTGCTCTCGGCGCTGATCAAGCTCGGCGTCGTCGCGGTGGCGGTCTACGCCGCCGGCAAGCTCAAAGGCTGGTTGCGAACCGGCATCGTGCACACGCTGCAGGTCGCGGTGCTGATCGCCGGCGTGGTGTGGCTGCGCGCCGACTTCGAGGCCACGGTGCGCGCCATCGAGACCGCCCCGACCGCCAACGCGGCCATGAAAGGATTCATCGGCGGACTGGGCATGCCGGTGCTGGTCGGTTGGGCGTTCGGCGGCGTGCTGGCGGGGGTGGTCGCTTTTTTCATCGGCAAGATCACCCTGGGGTTGCGTTCGGACTACCTGGCGATCGCAACGCTCGGCATCGCCGAGATCGTTCGCGATTTCCTGAAGAACGCCGACTGGCTGACGCGCGGCACCCTGACCGTGTCGCCCATCGACTGGCCGGTGCCTTCGCCGCGCGACGTGAACGCGATGCTCGACAGCGGCGCGCTGAGCCTCGATCTCGGCTGGCTCGGCATCGCCCCGGAGCAGACCGGCACGGCGGTCGGGCGCGCCGCGTTCATCGCGGTGGCCGCGTTGCTGCTGATCGTCATGGTGCTCGCGATGGAGCGCGCGCTGCGCTCACCGTGGGGGCGCATGATGCGCGCCATCCGCGACAACGAGACCGCGGCGGCGGCCATGGGCAAGAACGTCGTGCGCCGGCAACTGGAGGTGTTCGTGCTCGGCGCCATCCTGATGGGCATAGGCGGGGCCATGCTGACGACCCTCAACGCGCTGTTCGACCCCTCGGCCTACCTGCCGCCGCGCTACACCTTCCTGATCTGGGCGATGCTCATCGTCGGCGGCAGCGGCAACAACCTCGGCGCCGTGTTCGGGGCCATCTTCATCTACCTGCTGTGGGAGATGTCGGAGCCCATCGCGCAGTTCCTGTTCCTGAACGGCGCGGCCGTGATCGAGGCCACCGTCGCGAGCTGGGAAGCGCCCGCCGACCTCGCCTCGCGCGCCTCCCAGATGCGGGTAATCGTGATCGGGCTGGCGCTAATTGTTACCATGCGCTTTGCGCCGCGCGGCGTGTTGCCGGAGCGGCAATACTCGCGCCAGGGCTGAGAGGCGCACGACAGGGTACGACAATGCCGGAACGCGCCGCCCCGCGGTTCACCGGCGGTGACACCGAGTTACTACCAAACGGGAGAGAACCATGAAGTTCACTAAGTTAGCGTCAGCCGCGGCCGTCTCGGTCTTGCTGGCCGGTACCGCGAGCGCAGACGTCAAGGTCGGGAGCCTGATGGGGTTCACGGGCCCCATCGAATCGCTCACCGTCGGCATCAACGCGGGCGCCGAGATCGCGATCAAGGAAGCCAACGCCGCCGGCGGCGTGGCCGGTGGTAACAAGATCCAACTGGTCACCGCCGACACCACCTGCGTCGACGCGAGCGCGGCCGCCGCCGCTGCCGACCGGCTGGTGAACGCCGAGCAGGTCGCGGCCATCGTCGGCGCGCTCTGTTCGGGCGCCACCATCTCGGCCGCCAACTCCGCCGCGATCCCCAACAAGGTGGTGATGATCTCGCCCGCCTCGACCTCGCCGGCGATCACCTCGCTCGACGACAACGACCTGGTGTTCCGTACCGCGCCCTCCGACGCCCGCCAGGGCCAGGTGCTGGCCAGCGTGCTCAAGGAACGCGGCGTGTCGCGGGTCGCGGTGACCTATATCAACAACGACTACGGCAAGGGCTTCAACGATGCCTTCGTCAGCGCCTTTCGCAGCATGGGCGGGCGGGTCACCGGCAGCCAGGCCCACGAGGACGGCAAGGCCGACTACCGCGCCGAGATCTCCGCGCTGGCAGCGGGCGGCGCCCAGATGCTGGTGGTGCTGGCCTACCTCGACGGCTCCGGCCAGACCGTGATCCGCCAGTCCATCGAAGAAGGCGATTTCTCGCGCTTCGCCGGCGGCGACGGCATGGTCGGCCAGTCGATCGTCGACGCCATCGGCTCGGGGCTGGAAGGCATGGTCGCCACCCAACCGGGCGGTGCCACCGAAGGCGCGCAGCGGTTCAAGGACATGGCCGCCGCCGAGGGGCTCAAGATCGACGGCCCGTTCCAGGCCGAGGCCTACGACGCCGCCGCACTGATCGCGCTCGCCATGCACTACAAGGGCAACGTCTCGCGCAACGGCATGTCGCGCGCGGTCCGCGAAGTGGCCAACGCGCCGGGCGAGGTGATCCTGCCGGGCGAGTTGCGCAAGGCCATGGAGATCCTGTCGAACGGCGGCAGCATCAACTACGAAGGCGCCACCGGGGTCGAGTTCAACGACGCCGGCGATCCCCCGGGCTCCTACCTGGTGATGGAAGTCTCCGGCGGCAGCTTCAAGCAGAAAGCGGTCGTCAAGTAAGTCCTGCCCTCGACCGGGCCACGAGGCCGGGTGGCGGCGTCAGCCGCGCCCGGCCTCGTTCGTTGTCGCAGAGCGACAACGCGACCCCGACCACCCGCGGCGCGTCCCTGCCGGATGTCGGCCAGCCGGGAGTCGTCCTGTTCGCCGACCCCGGCGCGGGCCGTTTCTACCGCCACCATCCCGCGACCTGCTCGAGCTCCGGCGAGCGGCACCCCGGCGAGATTGTGGGCGGTTCGCGCGCGCCGTGGAGAAACGGGATGCGAGCCGGCTCACCTGCCTGCGGGGCTGCCGGATGAGACCCGCGTACCGGGCATGGCCCGTGCAACTGCTCGCGCGCCTCGATGCGGCGGCCGGCGCCGTCGACCTGCCCGCGGCGGCTCACCGCCCGGCCTGAGCCGGAAAGCCGACGCGGGGCGCCGAACCCTCCTCGCGGAGGCGCCGGCGGTGCGTTCGACACCGCCGACTCCGACGTCAGTTGCGCGACAACACCCGGAAACCGTCCGCCGGCTGCACCGCGATCTCGATACGGCGATTGCGGGCACGCGAGGCGGCGCTGTCGTTGTCCGCCACCGGGCGCTGCGAGCCGTGCCCCACCACCTGCAGGCGCTGCTGCTCGAGGCCGGCCTCGCGCAGGAAGCGCACGGCGCTCGCTGCGCGCGCGGCCGACAACTCCCAATTCGACGGGTACACCTTGCGCAGCTCGCTGCCGATCGGCACGTTGTCGGTGTGCCCCTCCACGCGCACCACGCGGTCCGGGTACTCGCGCAGGATGCGGACCACCAGCGCCAGGGTGTTGCGCCCCTCCGCCGAGAGGTTGGCCGAGCCCGAGTCGAACAGGATGTCGCTGCCGACCCGGATCAGGGTGAGGCGGTTCTCGAGCTGGCTGAGCTGCACCGCTCGCTCCTCGAGTTCGCCCTCGAGATCGCTGCGCAACGCCTCGAAGCGCCGGCGTTCCTCGGCCGCGCGCCGGCGTTCCTCGGCGATCCGGGATTCGAGCCCGGCCACCATGGATTCCATGGCCTCCACGGTCGTGTCCTTGTTGCGCAGCGCGTTGCTGAGCTCGGACTCCTGGTCGACCAGGTCGGCGACCAGCGAGCGCAGCCGCAGCAGCTCCGCGCGCGCCGCCTGCTCCGCCTCGGCCGCCGCCGCGGCTTCTCGCTCCAGCCGTCCGGCGCGCGCCTTGGCCACGGTGCGCTCGCGATCCAGCCGCTCGCGAACCGCGTCGAGCTCAGCGCGGGTGTCGCGGTAGCGCTGCGTGTACTCCGAGGCCCTTGCCGCCAGCTGATCGCGCTCGGCAGCCAACGCCTGGCTCAGCACCCGCTCGTCGGCCTGTCGGCGGGCCAGCACGTCGCGTTCCGCCGCCAGTGCGTCGCGCTCCTCCGCCAGCGCCTGCCGGGCGCTCTGCACCGCGGCATGGCGTTTCGCGAGCTGATCGCGCTCGGCGCGCAATGTCGCGCTCAGCGCCTGCTGGTCGGACACGCGTCGGGCCAGCAGGTCACGCTCCCTGGCCAGCGCCTGCCGGGCGCTCTGCAACGCGGCGTAGCGCCCCGCGAGCTGATCGCGCTCGGCACGCAATGCCTCGATTCGCACATGCTGGTCGGCTTGCTGCTGCGCCAGCCGCTCGCGGTCACGCCGCAGCTCCTGGTGGGTGCTCTGCAACCGGGCGAACCGTTGTGCGAGCACGTCACGCTCGGCGCTCACCGAGCGGTATTGCACCTCCAGGTCGGTGTGGCGTTGAGCGAGACGGTCGCGCTCGCCGCGCAGGCGAGCGAGCTTGGCGGCGCTGAGGCTCTGCGTCGCACGACCTTCGTCGAGCTGCACCTCCAGCTCGCGTGCGCTGGCCCGCAACGCGTCGAGCTCCGGCTGCAGGCGGCCGAGGCGCGTGGCGAGGTTGTCGCGCTGAGCGTTGACGTTCTTCAGTTGCTCGCGCAACTGGGCATAGCTGGCGCGGTAACCCTCGAGCTGCGTGGCAAGGCGCCCCGCGCTGCTGCGCAGGGATTCCAGCTCCGGGCGCAGCTGCGCGAGCCGCCGCGCCAGCGCGTCGCGTTCGTCCGACACGCCGCTCAGCCGACTGCGCAACTCGGTATAGCTCGCCCGATAACCGTCGAGCTGCTGCGCCAGGCGCCGCGCGTCGGCGCGGGCGGTTTCGAGCTGCGGCGCAAGCCGGGCCAGGCGCTCGGAGAGCCCGTCGCGCTCCGCGCTGGCGCTCTGCAGCTCCGCGCGCAGTTGCGCGTGGCTGTCGCGGTACCCGTCGAGCTGCAAGGCCAGGCGCCGGGCCGCCTCGCGAGCCTGCTCGACCTGCGGCTCGAGGTCGGCGAGCCGCCCGGCGACCTCGGCCCGCCGGGCGCGCGAGTCCTCCAGTTCCGCACTCAGCTCGGCGTGGCGCTCGCGGTAGCTGTCGAGCTGCAGCGCCAGACGACGCGACCGCTCCTCGGCGCTGAGGCGCGCCGCTTCGGCCCTGGCCAGGGATTGCTGCAGGGTGGCGTTGCGGCTCGCTTGCGCTTCGTAACGAGCCTGCAGCGAGGACACCTGGCTCCACAGCTCGTCGCGGTCTGCGCGGTAGCCTTGCAGCTGCCCCTCCAGGCGCCGCTGCTCTATTGCCACCTGCGCGCGCGCTTCGTCGAGCGCGCGCTCGGCGCGCTGGCGGGCGCTTTCCAGCAGGCTGCGGGTGTTGTGCAGTTCGACCTTGAGCTGGCCCTGCTCGCGTTCCGTGTCGATGAGCTTGCGCTGCGAGGCGCGGTAGTCCTGGGCGAGACGTTCGACGCGCGCTTCGGAATCGCCCCTCTGCGTCGCCCCCTCGTCACGTTCGTCGTAATACCGGTACCAGCCGAACGCGCCCACCAGCACCGCAAGCACCACCAATACGGCCAACAGGCCCGACTTGTTGCCCATCTAACCCTCCCCCCTCAGTGGTTGGCCGGCAGTCTATCACTTGCGCGGTGCGAGAATCGGCCCGCGCTCCGCCGGCCCGATCCCTAGCGCGTGCACGGACTCGACGACCGCGTCGGCAAGCCTCGCCAGCACCGGCGCGCGCCCGGCGCCCGAAGTCACGCCGATCACGCCGGCGCAACCCGCGGCCCGCCCGGCGCGCATGTCCACGGTGGTGTCGCCGATCATCACGCTGCGCGTGGCTTCGACGCCCAGCCCGTGAGCGATGTGCGCGATCCCGTCCCCGGCGGGTTTCGGCGGCACCTCGTCGTCGCCGCACACCAGCGCCTGTACCTTGTCTGCTATGCCGATCAGGGCGAGGGCGGCGAGGGTCGACTCACGATCGTCGGTCGTCAACACCGCGCAGGCCAGGCCCGCGTCGCGCAACCGGCCGAGCAGCCCGGCAATGTCACCGATCGGGCGCACCGACTGCGCACTCGGCGGGGCGCGCAGATGCGGCGCAAAGCGCTGCTCCACGAGGTCGCGGGCGCGCGCGGCCGGAACCCCGTGCCCGCACAGCACCTGCTTGCAACGGGCGTGGATCTGCGCCAATGGCGCGCTCGCGAGCACCCC
>JBFJWO010000011.1:0-23778 GCA_041623575.1 Gammaproteobacteria bacterium | reverse complement strand
GCCCCGGCCGCCAATCGCGTCGTACTGTCCCGTTTCCTCACCCGCGAGGCGTGCCGTAGCGGCACGCCTGCAGACCCCACGGTTTGCTAGACTGGCGCGAGCGAGCCGGCCGCGCGAATCCCACCGCGCCGGGGACGCGCGTATCGCACCGGGCAAAGAGCGAGCCGGGAGAGGATCGTTGCAAGAGCCGTCGGACCCGTCCGCCACCGACCCGCCTGGCCGGCCACGCTGGCACCCTCGGCAGGGTCGTCGGCCGCGGCCGGCACTCGCCGGGCGAGCGACGTGAATCACCTGCTGCGACACGACACGCTGCGCAACCGTTTCTTCGCGATGCGCCACGGCGAGAGCGAGGCCAACGCCCGCGACCTGATCGTCAGCGCCCCCGCCGCCGGCGTGGCCGACTACGGGTTGAGCGAACGCGGTCGCGAGCAGGCAGCGGCTGCCCTCGCCGGGTGTCCGCTGGCGGGCGCGGATACGCTCATCGTGTCGTCGGACTTCAAGCGCGCGCTCGAGACCGCGCACATCGTGCACGCCCTGCTCGGGTGCCGCTCACCGGTCGTCCCGCGCCAGACCTTGCGCGAGCGCTTCTTCGGCGAATGGGAGAAGACCTCCGCGCGCAACTACGAGCGGGTCTGGCAAGCCGACCGGCGCGATGCCGATCACGCCGAACACGGCGTGGAACCCGCCAACGCGGTGATGGACCGCGCCACCCGCACGGTCACCGAGCTGGACGCCGCGCACGCGGGACGCACCGTGCTGCTGGTCGCCCACGGCGACGTCCTGCAGATCCTGCAATGCGCTTTTCACGCCTTGCCCGCGACCCGGCACCGCGACGTCGCCCATCTCGCGACCGCCGAGATCCGGGAGTTGCTGCTGTCGGCATCGGCCGTGAACGCTGAGCACCAGCGAGCATGAGCGAAGGCGGGCCCCTGCCGAGTTTCAGCGTGGCCGGCCGGCACGTGCTGATCACCGGCGGTGCGGGCGGCATCGGCGGCGCGTTTGCGAACGCTTTTCTGGCGCACGGTGCCGAGGTCACCGTAACCGACGTGCGCGAACCGCCGCCGCAACTGCTGCAGGCGGGAGCCCTTTACCGCGAACTCGACGTCACCGACGACGCCGCGGTCACGGCGCTCGCGACGGCGCTCGAACGCCTCGACGTGCTCGTGTGTTGCGCCGGCACGCTGGGGCGCTGGAGAGAGTTCGAGCTCGAGGAGTTCACCCGCGTCGTCGAGGTGAACCTGCACGCCAACATGCGCCTGGCGACGCGGTTGCACGCGCACCTGAAAGCGGCGCGCGGGTGCGTCATCAACATCGCTTCGATGTACAGCGTGTTCGGCGCCCCGCACGCCCCGGCCTACACCGCGAGCAAGACCGCGCTGGTCGGACTGACGCGCTCGCTGGCGGTAGCCTGGATGGCCGACGGCATCCGCGTCAACGCTATCGCCCCGGGCTGGGTGCGCACCGAGATCAGCCGCCGCGGCCGCGAGGATCCGGCGTTCAACCGCCGGGTGCTGGAGCGCCTGCCGGCCGGTCGCTGGGCCGAACCCGAGGAGATCGCCGGGGCGGCCGTTTTTCTCGCCTCGCCGGCGGCCGCCATGATCACCGGCGTGGTGCTGCCCGTCGACGGAGGCTACTCCGCGACCTGAGTCGCCACCCTCATTCCAGGTTGGTGTGATTGCCCCGCATCTGCTCGGCGCTGACGCCGAGACGCTGCTGCAACAGTGCCACCAGGTGCTCGAACACCAGGAACTGCGCCCCTTCGTAGAGACTGCCCATGGGCAGGATCGAGGTCGGTGAGGTGGCGTCGCTGGCCATGGTCTGGGCCGGCAGCACGAGGACGAGGTCGGCGGCGCGCGGCACGCTGCCTTGGGCGACGGCGGTGAGACACGCGATTCGCGCGCCCGCCTGGCGCGCGACCTCGCACAGCGCCTCGACGGTGCGCAAGTGCCCGGGGCCGGCGCTCACCAGCAGCAGGTCGCCGGCACCGAGCGGCGGCAGCGTCACGTCCCCGACCACGTGGGCCTCGAGACCGAGGTGGAACAGGCGCATCGCGAACGCGCGCATCATCAGGCCCTCGCGACCGAGCCCGTGCAGCGCGATACGCCCGGCACCGGCGAGCGCGTCGATGAGGGCCTGGACCTGCGCCGTCTCGATCCGCTCGACGACCCCGGCGAGTTCGCGCAACGCCTGCGCGTTCATGGCGGCGAGGTCCTCGGGTCGGTGCATGTGCGATCGCTCCAACCGCCTGCCCGGTCGGGCGGGAAGATGTCGGACGGCCCTGGCATCCTGTCGATTCACCGGGCCCGCATCCCGGTCAGTTCGTCCGGTACCTCGTCACCGCGTCCATGCGGACCTCGATGCCGAGGCCGGGTCCGTCGGGGATCGGGATCATACCATCGCGAAGCGAACACGGATCGGCGACCAGTTCCCGGCGAAACGGGTGCGAGGAGCGGTCGTACTCCAGGATGGGCTCGGTCGGGAACAGCGAATGATGGGCGACGGGGATCGCCGCGATCAGTTGCAGGGACGCCGCCCGCCAGGTCGTCGTCGACGTCGGAGATGACCATGGTGCATGAGCCTTTCGTCGCGCGGAGCCCGCCCCGGCAGGCCCGCCGGGGACAGCGAAACGTCTCGGAGTCCGGCCCGGTGGACTCGACAATCGTTCCCAGGCCGCCCCGGCGTGACCCGGGATTCGCTACGCGCGCGGCGCCGACCGCGGTGCGCCGCGGTAGGCGCTTCAGCGATGCTCGTAGAGCCAGCCCTTCGCGGCCTGCTCGAGGGCCTCGCGACACGCCGCTTCGCTGGTAAAGCGCCGCTTCACCAGGTGCTCGAGGTGCTTCTCCACCGGCGCGCCGGAGCGCGTGGTCCGGCCCCACATCGTCTCGCAACCCCAGGTGCCGTCCTCGTGGCGTGTCCAGCTGAAGTGGACTTCCCCGCGCTCGCCTCGCAGCTCGTCGTGACCCCCGGGCATCGTGTTCGCGGACCTCGGCTCGGTGCGGCTGCTGAAGGTGTCGGACTGCGAGCGGCGGGTGCGGCGCGCTGCAGCGACCCCTACTCGGCCCCGGGCACGATGCGCATGTCGCGCACCGCGCCGTCGCCGAGCGCTTCCAGCGCCTTGTGGTAGGCGTCGCTTTCGTGGGTCGCGACGGCCTGTTCTACGCTGTCGAATTCGATCACGACGCTTCGCTCCATACGCCCGGACTCGTAGGCTTTCGCCGGCGTGCCGCGCACCAGGAATCGTCCTCCGCCCGCCTTGATGGCCGGCCCGGCAAGGGCCGCGTAGGCGCTCAGCGCCTCCGGCTTGCTGATCGAGTGATAGAGCGTGATCCAGTAGGCTTTGGCCATCGATGTTCCTTCGGTTTGTTCGAACGTCAGCCGTGGATGTTAAGCCATCGGCTCAGGATCGACGAGCCGGGGCGCCGCGCGGGTTCACAGCCACTGGGTGAGGGTCTGGCGCAAGCCGCCGAAGCGGCGGCGGTAGCGTGCCGGCGTGAGCCCGACCCGCCGGCGGAACAGGCGTCCGAAGAAGGCCGCATCCTCGTAGCCCACCGCCTGCGCTACCGCATCGACCGGGTCGCTGCCTGCCTCGAGCAACTGCTTGGCCTCCTCCAGGCGCAGCGTGTGCACGTAGTCCATCGGCGCCAGACCGGTCGCCTGCCTGAAACGCCGGCTGAAGCTGCGCTCGGAGAGGCCCGACTGCGCGATCATCGCCGCCACCGGCGCCGAGGTCTCGTAGTTGCGCGCGATCCAGGTCTGGCTGCGCGCGATCACCGCATCGTCGCTCTGGCGGCTCACCGTCAGGGCGGCGAACGGCAGCTGGCCGACGTCGTGCCAGTCGATGAGAAACAACTTGGCGATCTGCATGGCCTCCTCGACGCCGACGAGGCGGGCGACGAGGTACAGGGCGAGGTCCACCCACGAGGTCCCACCGCCCGCCATGATCAGGCGCGAGCCTGTACCGCCGACCACCAGCGCGCGGTGCGGGTGCACTCTTACGCCCGGGTAGCGCGACAGCGCATCGCAATAGGCCCAGTGGGTAGTGGCGTCCTCGCCGTGCAGCAGCCCGCACTCGGCGAGCAGCAAGGCGCCCGAGCAGGCGCTCGCCACCAGCGCGCCCGAGGCGTGGCAGCGCTTGATCCAGTCGATTTCGACGGCGTAACGCCCGGCCAGCGGCGCGTCCGGCGGCAGGGCCACCTCGGGCACGCAGACTACGTCGGGCGGGTCCTGATCCAGCCCGGCATCGGGCACGATCTGCACACCGTTCGCGACGGTCATCGTGCGGGCGCCGTCCGCCGCCACCACGCTCGGCGCGAGGATCGGCTCGCCCGCCCGTCCCTGCACCAGCAACGGCCAGTCGCGCCCGGCCGAGGCGAACACGTCGTACATCCCGTACAGGGTGGAGGCCGCCACCTCGGGAATGGCCAGCAGCGCGACCCGGGTTTTCTCTGCGGACATGGCGAAATCGGCCCGGTTCTGTCGGGTTTCGCTTAACTCTAGCGCAGTCGTCGGCCCGATGATAAGCACCGCGGCGAGGGCGTGCCCGCCCCAGGACACCCGGCGCCGGATCATCGACCGACGAGACCGAGAGGAAACCACCATGTGCACACCGATCCTGGAAACCCCGGCTGCATCCGCCGGCCCCGAGCTCACCGCGGCCTTCGAGGAACGCTTCATCAAGGCCCTGAACGAGGGCAGCATGTTGATGCTCGTGTCGCTGGGTCACCGCAGTGGCCTGCTCAACTGCATGGCTGACGGGGTGGGGCGCACCAGTGCGGCGCTCGCCGAGCGAGCCGGGCTCGATGAGCGCTACGTGCGTGAATGGCTGGGTGGCATGAGCGTCGCCGGCGTGGTCAGGCACGATCCGGTGGCCCTGACCTACACGCTGCCCCCGGAGCACGCCAGCCTGCTGAGCGAGCACGGCGATGCGAACCTGGCGGTCTTCGCCCAGTACCTGCCGCTGCTGGGGCAGGTCGAGGACGACGTGCTGCAGTGTTTTCGCGTCGGCGGCGGCGTCCCCTACTCACGCTTCAAGCGCTTTCACGAGGTCATGGCCGAGGACAGCGGCCAGACGGTACTGCCGGCCCTGTTCGACGCGATCCTGCCGCTCGCCCCGGGACTGACCGAGCGCCTGCAGACCGGGATCGACGCCGTCGACCTCGGCTGTGGCCGCGGGCGCGCCCTGCTCCAGCTGGCCGAGCGCTACCCGGCCAGCCGATTCGTCGGCTACGACCTCTCGGCGCCGGCTATCGACTGGGCACGGCAGGCTGCGACCGCGCTCGGGCTCACCAACCTGCGCTTCGAGGTCCGCGATCTCGGCGATTACGATCGCACCGCCGAGCCCGACAGCTTCGACCTGGCGCTCACCTTCGACGCGATCCACGACCAGGCGAATCCGCTCGCTCTGCTGACCGGAATCCGCCGTTCGCTGCGTCCCGGAGGCGTCTACCTGGCGCAGGATATCCACGCCTCCAGCCATCACCACGGTGATCGCGACCATCCGCTGGGGACTCTGCTCTACACCGTCTCGACCATGCACTGCATGACCGTCTCGCTGGCGCAGGGCGGCGAGGGACTGGGCGCGATGTGGGGACGCGAGCGCGCTCGCGACTATTTCAAGCGGGCCGGTTTCGAGCACATCGACGTGCACCAGCTCCCGCACGACGTGCAGAACGACTACTGGGTGCTGCGTCCCCCGGCGCGCTGACTGCATCGCCCGGACGGGCCCGGCGCGCGCCAGTGCGCCGGGCCGACCCGGACGGCCCGTCGCGCCGGCGATCGCGCCGCGGCAACGGAACGCCCCCGGGGCTGTGCGGATCCGGAACTACCGCCGTCGGCCCTCGCCCACCAGTCCCTCGACGATTTCCTGCGCGCGCCGCAGGTCGGCCTCGTGGCGCGAAAGCCAGACATCGGTGGGCTTGCCTGCCAGGCGAAACGTCAGCACGTGGCGCGTACCGAACCAGCGCCAGCCGATGGCGGCGGCGAACATCACCGCGGGCGCCAGGAGGTCGAGCGCACCGCCCGCCTCCATGGCGATGGCCAGGTTGAAGGTGCCGACCAACGCCAGAACCACCGGGCCCCACAGCGGCCTGCTGACCCGGGATTGCACCCGCTCGATGTCCGCCACCGGGTATTCGCCGCCGGGCGCCGTCACCAGCGAACGGGTGATCCGCAGCCCGCCCGCCTCCAGCAACGGTTCGGCGTCGCTCACCGCAGCGCTCCGCAGGCAGGTCGCGGACGGTATGAACGGGGAGTGAGTGTCATGAGACGGACGTTTCTTTCTCTGTCGTTGCGCCAGATCATAGGGATTACCGGCCCGGGGCCAATTATTGTGCACTGCAACACTACCATTGTCGGCGCGCAGTGACTATACTCCGCCCGCGATTTCGGCGGACCACCATCAGAAAATCCCTTAACGGGCTTCATGGCAGGACGCCGGCGTCAGTTGTCGCGCTCTTATCGTTGTGCGCTGCAACGCTACAAGCAAGCCGGTGACAACCGGCGCCACCGGGGAAATCCTCTATGAGTAACGGTAACGCCTACTGGCGCGCCAATCTGCGCCTGCTCTCCATCTGCCTCGTCATCTGGTTCGTGGTCTCCTACCTGTTCGGCATCATGTTGTTCGACGTGCTGAACACCATCCAGATCGGTGGCTACAAGCTCGGTTTCTGGTTCGCCCAGCAGGGTTCGATCTACGTCTTCGTGGCGTTGATCTTCTACTACGCGGCGCGTATGAACCGCTACGACCGCGAACACGGCGTGGAAGAGGAGTAGTCGTCGATGGATCTCACCACTCTCACCTATCTCGTGGTCGGCGCCACCTTCGCGGTCTACATCGGGATCGCTTTCTGGGCGCGCGCGGCCACCACCGCGGAGTTCTACGCTGCCGGGCGCGGCGTACACCCCATCGCCAACGGCATGGCCACGGCGGCGGACTGGATGTCGGCGGCCTCCTTCATTTCCATGGCCGGCCTGATCGCCTTCACCGGCTACGGCGGTTCGGTGTTCCTGATGGGCTGGACCGGCGGCTACGTGCTGCTGGCGATGCTGCTGGCGCCGTACCTGCGCAAGTTCGGCAAGTTCACGGTGCCCGAGTTCATCGGCGACCGTTACTACTCCCAGACCGCGCGCATCGTCGCCGTGGTGTGCCTGATCGTGGCCTCCATCACCTACGTGATCGGCCAGATGAAGGGCATCGGCGTGGCCTTCTCGCGCTTTCTGGAGGTCGAGTTCGCGACCGGGCTGTTCACCGGCATGGGCATCGTGTTCGTGTACGCGGTCATGGGCGGCATGAAAGGCATCACCTACACGCAGATCGCGCAGTACGTGGTGCTGATCTTCGCCTACACCATCCCGGCGATCTTCATCTCGTTGCAGCTTACCGGCAACCCGCTGCCGCAACTCGGGCTCGGCGCGACCATGGCGGACGGGACCGGCGTGCACCTGCTGACCAAGCTCGACCTGGTGGTGACCGACCTCGGCTTCAAGGAGTACACCACCCAGAAACTCGGCAGCAGCCTCAACATGTTCCTCTACACCCTGTCGCTGATGATCGGCACGGCCGGACTGCCGCACGTCATCATCCGCTTCTTCACCGTGCCGCGGGTGCGCGACGCGCGCTCCTCGGCCGGCTGGGCGCTGGTGTTCATCGCCATCCTCTACACCACGGCACCCGGCGTCGGTGCGATGGCCCGCCTGAACCTCATCGACACCCTGTGGCCGGGCGGCGTGATGACGGCCGACGGCGCGCTCGAGGTCGAGCAGCGTCCCGACTGGATGAAACGCTGGGAGGCCACCGGCCTGCTGGGCTTCGAGGACAAGAACGGCGACGGGCGCATCCAGTACTACGACGACAGCAACCCGCAGACGGTCGCGCGCGCGGAGTCGATGGGCTGGAAGGGTAACGAGATGACCAACGTCGATCGCGACATCATGGTGCTCGCCAACCCGGAGATCGCGCAGTTGCCGAACTGGGTCATCGCCCTGGTGGCGGCCGGCGGCCTGGCCGCGGCGCTGTCCACGGCGGCAGGCCTGCTGCTGGCGATCTCCTCGGCCGTTTCGCACGACCTGATGAAAGGCGTGTTCTTGCCGGACATCTCCGAGAAGGCCGAGCTCAACGCGGGGCGCATCGCGATGGCCGGTGCCATCGTGGTGGCCGGCTACCTCGGCCTCAACCCGCCGGGCTTCGCGGCCCAGGTCGTCGCGCTCGCCTTCGGGCTGGCGGCCTCGTCGATCTTCCCCGCCCTGATGATGGGGATCTTCAGCAAGCGGGTGAACAATTTCGGCGCCATCGCCGGCATGCTCGGCGGCCTCGGGGTCACGCTGCTCTACATCTTCTGGTTCAAGGGCTGGTTCTTCATCCCCGGAACCGAGATGGCGGCGAACAACGCGAGCAACTGGATCCTCGGCATCTCGCCGGAGGCCTTCGGCGCGGTCGGTGCGATGGTCAACTTCGCGGTCGCGATCGTGGTCTCGCGCATGACGGCGGAGCCGCCGGTGCACATCCAGGAGCTGGTGGAGAGCATCCGCGTGCCGAGAGGCGCCGGGTCCGCCACCGCGCACTGATCGTTCCGATCGCTGTGCCCACCGGGAAACCCCGCCTCGTGCGGGGTTTCCTTTCTGTACGCTACACTCGCCCGGGCGGCGCCTTCGGACAGACCAGGCCATGCACGCGAACGCAGACCAGATCTACCAGTTCCTGAGCACCCACCACCCGTTCGACCAACTGCCCGAGGCCGAGCGCCGGGCGCTGGCGGGCCGTGTGAACGCGAACCTGTTCGTCTCCGGGTCCGACCTGCCGGACGATACGGCGGGCGCGTTCCACACGATCTACAGTGGCGCAGTCGAAGTGCACGGCGCCGGCGGCGAGCTGCTCGCACGCCTCGGCGAAGGCGACGTGTTCGGTCACGAAGCCGGTCTCCCCCGGCATGCCGGGCATGGGTACCGGGTGATCGAGGAAACCCTGCTGCTCACGCTCGACATGGGCGAGTTTCGCCGGCTCGCCGGCAGCTATCCGCAGTTCGACTATTTCTTCACGCCGCCGTCCGCCGGCGCCTTCGGCGCGGCGACCTCGCTCGACGACGGCGGCGGCGTGAACCTGATGACGACGCCGGTCCGGGACATGCTCACCCGCGCGCCGGTCAGCCTGCCGCCCACCGCCGACGTGCGCGAAGCGGCGCAGCTCATGTCCCGCGAAGGCGTCTCCTCGCTGCTGGTCATGGCGGACGGACGCCTCGCGGGCATCGTCACCGACCGTGACCTGCGCGGGCGGGTGCTGGCGGCGGGACGCTCGCCGGACAGCCGCCTGGCGGACGTGATGACGCCCGACCCGCTCACCGTGGAGCACGATGCCCTCGCCTACGAGGCGCTGCTCGACATGGCGCGCGGCGGTATCCATCACCTGCCGGTGGTGGAGAACGGTCGCGTCGCCGGCATGATCACCAACACCGACCTCGTGCAGCGTTACTCGACCTCGCCGCTGTACCTGATCGGCGACATCTACCGCAGCGAGAGCGTCGCGGAACTGGTCGCCGTCAGCGCTCGACTCAGCCGCCTGCTGGTCACCCTGGTGGACGCGAACGCCACCTCGCACAACGTCGGCCAGGTCATCTCCTCGATCGGCGAAGTGATCACCTCGCGGCTGCTGCAACTCGCCGAGGCCGCGCAGGGGCCGGCACCGCTGCGCTACGCCTGGCTCACCGGCGGGTCGCTTGCGCGCGGCGAGCAGACTGCTCACTCCGACCAGGACAACTGCCTGCTGCTGGCGGACGACTACGACGAGGCACGCCACGGCGCCTATTTCGAGCGGCTCGCGCGCTTCGTCTGCGACGGCCTCGATGCCTGCGGCTACGTGTACTGCCCGGGCGAAGTGATGACCATGACGCCGAAGTGGCGCCAGCCGCTCGGCACCTGGAAGCGTTATTTCGACGCCTGGGTCGAGCGCCCGGAGCCCAAGGCGCTCATGCATACGTGCATCTTCTTCGACCTCAAGCACCTGTACGGCGACGCCGCGCTGTTCGCCGAGTTGCAGGAGTACTTCGTCGCCAAGGCGCACGGCAACAAGCTGTTCCACGCCTACATGGCCTCCAACGCGCTGCAGTTCCAGCCGCCACTCGGGTTCTTTCGCAACTTCGTGCTGGTACGCGACGGCGAGCACGACCACACGCTGGACCTCAAGCACCGCGGGGTGGTGCCGATCATCGACATCGCCCGGGTCTACGCGCTGGCCCACGCGATCGTACCGGTGAACACGCGAGAGCGCCTGCGGGCGGCGCAGGAGTCGGGGGCGCTCAGCCCCGGCGGCGCCGCCGACCTCACCGAGGCGCTGGAGTTCATCGGCGCCATCCGGCTGCGCCACCAGGCCCGCCAGTTGCGCAACGGCGGCGCCGCCGACAACTTCGTCGCCCCGGAGGAGCTCTCGCACTTCGAACGCAAGCACCTGAAAGACGCGTTCGCCGCGGTACGCACCATCCAGGCGGCCCTGGCCCAGCGTTACCAGACGGCCCGCTTCGGCTGAACCGGATGCCGGCACCGGACCCGCCCGCGAAACGCCACCTGTTGTGGTGGGTGGTGGCGCTGGTGGCGCTGGTCGCGGCACTGCTGATCGGCGCGGCCTGGCAAGCGCTGGCGCGCACGCCGGGTGATCCGGACGCGTTACGCGGGCCGATGGCACTGTACGCCATGCTCGCGAGCCTGGTGTTCGCCGGCGCCGCGGTCGCCTTCTACCGTTTGCTCGCCGCGCGCTACCCGGACGCGTCTGCCTCGCTGGCGCGCGACGTGCGCGCGCTGCTGGAAGCGAAGACGCTCGACCGCGGCCTGCGGGTGCCGCCCCGGCACGGGCTCGGCGACCTACCGGCGGCGCTGGAGAGCCTGGTCGACGCGCTGCGCTCTGCGCGCCGCGAGACGGTCCGCGCCATGGCCACCGCCACTGCCCGCACGGAGCAGGAAAAAGGCTGGCTGGAACTGATCCTGCTGGAGTTGGTTCCGCAGGCCGTCGTGGTGTGCAACCTCGATCACCGCATCCTGCTCTACAACCAGGCCACCGGCCGGCTGTTTCGCGACCACCCGGCGCTCGGCCTGGGGCGCTCGCTGCTGGAACTGCTGGGCGGCCAGGCGCTCGGCCATGCGCTGGAAGGCCTCGAGCTGCGCCACAAGAGCGGGCGGCGCGACCTGTCGAGCGCGTTCGTGTGCGCCACCAGCGACGCGACCCGCATGCTGCAGGCCCGTATCGCCCTGGTTCGCGACGCCGGCGGCGACGCCAACGGCTACGCACTGAGCCTGGAGGACATCAGCACCGAACTCGAAGGCCGCCGCGCCGGCGAAGCGCTGCGCCGCGCGCTCGGCACGGAGCTGCGCGGCCCGCTGGCCAACCTGCGCGCGGCCGCCGAGATCGTCGCCGGCCAGCCGAACCTCGGCGGGGAGGAACGCCGCGCGTTCGAGACCGTGCTGACCAGCGAGTCGCAACGCCTGAGCGACGCGCTCGACCGCCTGGCCGAGAGCGCCGAGGAGCACGCCGCCGCCGCGTGGCCGATGGTCGAGATCCACTCGCCCGACCTGTTCAGCCTGGCCGCGCACCGGCTGCAGCGCGATCACGGCCTGACGCTCAGCGTAGCCGGCGACCCGGAGTGGCTGATCGGCGACAGCCAGGTGCTGCTGCTCGCGCTGTGCGGCCTCGCCGAGGCGATCGGCGCCCACGCCGGCGTGAGCGAGCTCGAGATCGCGGCCGGCCAGGAGCACAAACGCAGCTTCGTCGAGGTGCGCTGGCAGGGCCAGGCGGCCCCCAGCGGGGTGATCGACGACTGGCTCGACCTGCCGCTGGCGGCGCTCGGCGACACCAGCATTCGCGACGTGCTGGAACGCCACGGCGCCGAGCCCTGGTCGCGGCCGGCGGGCGCGGGCCGCCACGCCCTGCACATCCCGCTGCAGACCGCCCAGGCGCCGGACCTCGTGCAGACGGTGGCGCCCGCGCACCCGGAGCTCTACGACTTCGACCTGATGTACGCCCGCAGCTTCACCGGCGACCTCGGCGAGCGGCGCCTGAAAGAGCTGGCGTACGTCGTGTTCGATACCGAGACCACCGGCCTGCGCCCGGCCGCCGGCGACGAGATCATCTCCATCGCCGCGGTGCGGGTCACCCAGGGTCGGGTGATCGAGAACGAGGTATTCGACCAGCTGGTGCACCCGGGGCGCCCGATCCCGAAGGACTCGATGCGCTTTCACGGCATCAGCGACGAGATGGTCAGCGCGATGCCGCCGATCACCGCGACCTTGCCGCGCTTTCACGCGTTCGCCGGCGACGCCGTGCTGGTGGCGCACAACGCCGCTTTCGACATGAAGTTCATCAAGCTGAAAGAACCCCAGTGCGGCGTCGAGTTCGACAACCCGGTGGTCGACACCCTGTTGCTGGCGCTGCTGGTCGAGGGGCCCGACGAGGACCTGACGCTCGACGGGCTGAGCGAGCGCTGCGGGGTGCAGATCGTCGCCCGCCACAGCGCCCGCGGCGACGCCCTGGTCACGGCGCACGTGCTGGTGCACCTGCTGGACCGGCTGGAAGCGCGCGGTATCCGCACGTTCCAGGAGGTCATGCACGCGACCGGCATGCAGGAGGCCTTGCGGCTGCGGGCGCAGCATTTCTGAGCACGCCCGCGCCCCGGCGCCGGCCACGGCCAATTGCGTATACTGCCGCCCGGGACCGAGGGGAGACTGGTATGGCGCACGTGCTGATCGCCGACGACGAGCCCAACATCGCGCTGTCGCTCAAGTTCCTGATGGAAAAGGCGGGTCACACGGTGAGTGTCGCGAGCGACGGCGAGGCCGCGCTCGAGGCCATCCTCGCCGACCCGCCGGACCTGGTGCTGCTCGACATCAACATGCCGCGCAAGAACGGCTACGAGGTCTGCGAGGCGGTGCGCGCCGATGCCGCGAGCGGCGGCGTGCGCATCATCATGCTCACCGCCAAGGGCCGCGAGGTGGAGCGCGAGAAAGGCCTGGCGGTCGGCGCCAACGACTACATCGTCAAGCCGTTCGCCACCCAGGACGTGGTCGCCAAGGTCGAGCAGCACCTCGCGGGCGGCCGATGAGCGAGCGGCCCGGCGCGTGAACGACCCGGGCCCGCCGGCCCGTTCACGGACCCGCGAGCGCCTGATCGCGCTGGCGCTGGCCGGGGCGCTGGCGCTCAACTTCCCGCTGCTCGACCTGTTCGACCGCGCCGCGCTGCTGCTCGGCGTGCCGGTGCTCTTCCTCTACCTGTTCGGCGCCTGGGCGGCGTTGATCGGGCTGACGGCACTGATCACCGATCGCCCGCGGCGCAGGCCACGCCGGCGCCGCGACCCGGGCTGAAGCCTCTCGTGCTGCACACGCCGGTCATCCTCGCCGCCTCGCTGCTCTACCTGCTGGTGCTGTTCGCGATCGCGTGGTTCGCCGACCAGCGGGCCGAAGCGCGCCGCAGCCTCATCGCCAATCCCTACATCTACACCCTGTCGATCGCCGTCTACTGTACCGCCTGGACGTTCTACGGCAGCGTCGGACGGGCCGCCGCCACGGGCGCCGGATTCCTGCCGATCTACCTCGGCCCGACCCTGATGGCGATCCTGTGGTGGACGGTGCTGCGCAAGATCATCCGCATCACGCGCGCCCAGCGCATCACCTCGATCGCGGATTTCATCGCTTCGCGCTACGGCAAGAGCGCGCTGCTCGGCGGGCTGGTGACGGTCGTGGCGGTGGTCGGCATCCTGCCCTACATCTCGCTGCAGCTGAAAGCCGTCTCGACCAGCTACCAGGTGCTGAGCCGCTATCCCGAGCTGGTGATGCCGCGCGAGCAGACCGGGCTGTGGGCGGACACGACCCTGTACGTGGCGCTGCTGCTGGCGGTGTTCTCCATCATGTTCGGCGCGCGCCGCATCGACGCGACCGAACGTCACGAGGGCATGGTGGCGGCGATCGCCTTCGAGTCGGTGATCAAGCTCGCCGCGTTCGTGCTGGTCGGGGCGTTCGTCACGTTCAGCCTGTTCGACGGTCCCGGCGACCTGTTCGCCCGCGCCGCCGCGGCGCCCGAGCTGGCGCGGCTCATGCGCATCGAGGGCATGCCCGGCGGGCACGCGAGCTGGATCGCGCTGACGGTGCTCTCGATGCTGGCGATCCTGTTCCTGCCGCGCCAGTTCCAGGTGGCCGTGGTCGAGAACGTGAACGAGGATCACCTGCGCAAGGCGGCGTGGCTGTTCCCGCTCTACCTGCTCGCCATCAACGTGTTCGTGCTGCCGCTGGCTTTCGGCGGGGTGCTGCTGTTCCCCGGCGGCGGCGTCGATCCCGACACCTTCGTGCTCACCGTACCGATGGCCGAGCGTCAGGAAGGGCTGGCGCTGTTCGTGTTCATCGGCGGGCTGTCGGCGGCCACCGGGATGGTCATCGTCGCCACCGTCGCCATCGCCACGATGGTCTCCAACGACCTGGTGATCCCGCTGCTGCTGCGCATCCGTTACCGTGCGCTGGACCGCAGAGCGGACGTCAGTCGGCTGCTGCTCGGCATCCGCCGCGGCACCATCGTGGTGGTGCTGCTGCTCGGCTACCTGTACTTCCGGCTGATCGGCGAATCCTACGCGCTGGTGACCATCGGCCTGGTCTCGTTCTGCGCCGCGGCGCAGTTCGCCCCGCCCATCCTGCTCGGCATCTACTGGAAAGGGGCGACGCGGCGCGGCGCGATCGCCGGGCTGTGCGCGGGCTCGCTGGTGTGGGCCTACACCCTGCTGCTGCCCGGCATCGCGCTTTCGGGCTGGCTGCCCGCCGCGTTCATCGAGCACGGCCCCTTCGGCATCGAGGCGCTGCGCCCCTACGGGCTGTTCGGCGTCGACGACTTCGACCCGATCACCCACGCGCTGTTCTGGAGCATGCTGGCCAATGCCGGGCTGCTGGTGGGGATCTCGCTGTTCAGCGTGCCCTCGCCGCTCGAGCAGTTGCAGGCCAACCATTTCGTCGACGTGTTCCGGCGCGGCGGGCGGGACGAGGCGGCGGCGCTGTGGCGCGGCACGGCGAGCGTGGCGGAGTTGCAAGCGCTGATCAGCCGCTACCTCGGTGAGGCGGCCACGCAGGCGGCATTCGCCGGCTACGCGCGCGACACCGGGGTCGAGGCCACCGCCGGGGAGGCCGCCAGCCCGCAGCTGCTGCACTTCGCCGAGCGCCTGCGGGGCGGCGCGATCGGCGCCGCCTCGGCGCGCATCGTGATCTCCTCGGTGGCCAAGGGCGAGGCGCTCAGTATCGACGGGGTGATGGAGATCCTCGACGAGACCTCGCAGGTCATGGAGTACAGCCGCCGCCTGGAGCAGAAATCACGCGAGCTGGAGACCGCGACCCGCGAGCTGCGCGAGGCCAACGAACGCCTGCAGGAGCTCGACCGCCTCAAGGACGAGTTCGTCTCCACCGTCAGCCACGAGCTGCGCACGCCGCTCACCTCGATCCGCGCCTTCTCCGAGATCCTGCAGAGCAACCCCGACCTCGACGTCGAGCAGCGCGGGCAGTTCCTCGACATCGTGGTGAAGGAGACCGAACGCCTCTCGCGCCTGATCAACGACGTGCTGGACCTCGCCAAGATCGAATCGGGCCGCTTCGACTGGCGCATGGAGACCCTCGACCTCAACGGCGTGGTGCGCGATTCCGTGGCGGCGGTCAGCCAGCTGTTCGAAGAGCGCGCAATCCGGGTGGACGTCGAGTTGCCCGACGAGGCGGTCGACGCCGAGGCCGATCGCGACCGCCTGATGCAGGTCGTCATCAACCTGCTGTCGAACGCCGCCAAGTTCTGCACCGCCGGCGAGGGAGCAGTGCGGGTACGCCTGGCGCGCGAGGGCCGGCGGGCCCGCATCGAGGTCGCGGACAACGGCCCCGGGATCCCCGCCGGGGAACTCGAGCGGGTGTTCGAGAAATTCCACCAGGTGAGCGACCAGCAACGCGGCAAGCCCGAGGGCAGCGGGCTGGGGCTGACCATTTCGCAGCGCATCGTGGCGCACCACGGCGGGCGCATCGAGGTGCGCAGCACGCCCGGCCAGGGCACGACGTTCTCCTTCGACCTCGCCACCCGCGCCCTTGCGCAAGCCGACGACGCCGCACACTGACCAGCGCCGCCGCCGCGGCGCGCTCACGGCGGGAAAGCGTCCAGCGGCCAGATCGGCCGGGGAATCTTGCGGTAAGGCAGTTCGGCGAGACGCATGGAAGCGATCCCGCCGGCGTCGACCAGCACGCACTCGCGCGCGATCGGCGCGTACGCCGCACGAAAATGGTTGCGACTCTTCAGCCCCAGGGTGGCCTTCCCAGCGGGGTCGATCCCGACCGAGCGGAACACCTGCACGTCCATCACCGCGACCGGGACCGAGGACACGATCACGTCGATGCCCTGCACGCGCAGCACCATCGTCGGGCCCATCCGGAAGCGCACGCCGCGCCACATCGGCCCTTCGCACACGAACTCGCCCGCGCCGAGGTGCACGACTTCGCCGCGCACGGCCAGCGGCGGCGTCAGCTCCGGCGCATGGCGCCCGCCGAGCGAGAGTTCGACGACCTGACCCACACCGGCGCGCGCGCCGGTTGCCACCGCCACCGGGTCGGCGACCGTGGCGAACGCGGCGTCGACCAGACCGGCCTCGAGCATGTGCCTCAGCAGGTTCGGCGAATCGCCGTAGGCGCCGGCCGCGGGGTTGTCGGCGAAATCGGCGAGGATCAGCGGCGGCCCGCCGGGCACGCCCTGGCGCGCGGCGGCCATCACCTGCGCCGGGCGAGCGAAGTGCAGCTGGGTTCGATGCCGCGTCTCCCACAGTGCCTCGGCGAGCTCCTCGGCGTACCCGCGGCAGGCGTCGGGCGGGCCGACGCCGGAGACCACCGCGCTCGGGCCGATCTCCGCCACGTCGGCCCAGGGAAAGCCCACCTGGACGCTCGCCGACAGCACGCCGGGGCGCTGCTCGATCCCGGCCGCGAGGCGCAGGACGTCGGCCATCGGGCCGGCGCCGCTGAGCCCGTGGTCGGCGGCGTCCAGCATCGGCCGGCGCGCCAGGTACTGGCGCGGGCGCAGGCCCTCGTCGAGGATGCGCCGCAGCACCGCGGCGAGGTGACGCGCACGCTCGTACTGATCCACGTGCGGGTAGGTGCGGTAGGCCATGAGCACGTCGGCGCTCTCCACCATCCGCGCCGAGACGTTGGCGTGCAGGTCGAGCGTCGCCACGATCGGCACGCCCGGGCCGGTCAGCGAGCGCACCCGTTGCAGCAGTTCGCCGTCGGCGTCGTCCGAGGACTGCGTCACCATCGCCCCGTGCAGCACCAGGATCGCCGCCTCGAAGCGCGCGCCGGCGTCGAACGGCGCGGCGATCAGGCGCTTGATCTCGTCCCAGTCCGCCGCCGCCAGCGGCCCGGACGGACTGGCCGAGGCGGCCAGCGGGTGCTCCACCGCCCAGCCGTACTCGTCGCCGGCTTCGAGAAATCCCCAGACCTCGGTGTTGGTGCCGCGCAGCTGTTCGCGGACCGCGCCGCCCTGCAGGAAATAGCGCGACTCGAAATCGCCAAGCGTGCTCGCCACCCGGTTGAAGGTGTTGCTCTCGTGCATGACCTCGGCGAGCAGGATCCTGCGCGCGCTCACCGCACTACCCCGGTTGCCGGCAGGCGAGGCGCAGCCCGTCGAGATCGCGCCAGCCGACACGCCGGTGCGCTGCGTGCGCGCCGGCGAAATCGTCGAAGCCGAAGGCATCCGCCTGCCCGCCCAGGCGGCGATAGAAACGCAGCGCCGCCCGGTTGCGCTCGTACACCCACAGGCACAGCGAACGCGCCCCGAGGGCGCTCAGGCGTTCGACCGCCGCCCCGAGCAAGGCGCGGCCGAGGCCGGCGCCGCGCAGGTGCGCGCGCACGTGCAGGTTGGAGACGGTGGCGTCGAACCCCGCATCGGCGCGCAGATCGACCGAGACGAAGCCGGCCAGTCCCGCCCCGTCGCCGGCGACCAGCACGATCCCCGCGGCGGCTTCGGGCCGGCGCCAGTGCGCGTGGCGTTCGGCGACGATGGCATCGTCCAGGTAGGTATCGGGAAGGATGCCGCGGTAAGCGCCGCGCCAGCTCTCGATCTGCAGCTCCGCGATAGCGGCGAAGTCCGAGCCGATCGCCTCGCGAATCGCCGCGGGACCCGGGTCCGTCGCGGGTGGCGCGCTCATGCGCCGGGCGACAGCCGGCAGTAACACGAGGCCTCGACGTCGACGTCCGCCCGGGCCCTGGCGAGCCCCAGACGCTGGCCGACGAACGCGGCTTCGGCGTCGGCGCCCCGCCTCGTGAGGCACTCGTGCAGACCGTGCAGGCTCCACACGTTGTCGGGGTGCTGGCAGGCGCGGCTCAACGAGGCGTCGAGGCCGAGATCGGCCCGGTACACCGCCTCCGCCTCGGTGCAGCGGTCCTGCTCGAGCAGCAATGCCCCCAACGCGTGGCGGGTCGGCTGCATCCAGCCCCACGGTTCGTCGTAGGGCAGCGCGTCGTCCAGCGCCACCGCGCGGTGCAGGTGTGAGAACGCCGCCTCGACGCGGCCGCGCCGGTACTCGATCTCGCCCTCCAGCATCTGCTCGGCGACGGCGAGAATGTCCTGGCAACGGTTGTTGAACAGCATGCGGGTGTCCGGCACACGGTCGCGGGCGGCGAGGAACGCTTCGCGCTCGGCCGCGGCCGCTTCCGTGTCGCCGCTGGCGGCGAACGCCACGGCCCGCGCGTAGCGCATCATGGCCGTGGTCACACAGTAGAGATCGGGGTCCTCGGGCAGGGGCTGAGCCACGATCTCCCGCCACTTGCCGAAGCGGATCAGCACGTGCTCGCGAACGGAGACGAAGCTCTCCAGCCAGTCGGCCCTCGCCGGCGGCCCCGCCAGCAGCCCGGCCGGCAACGCCTCGATCAGTTCCCCGGCCGCCGCCATCGCCGGGCGGTACTGGCCGAGGAACATCGCTCCGTAGGCCTTGAAATGGTAGTTGTGGGCGCGGTAGACGGTGTAGAAGTTCAGCGGCCCGGCGTGTTCGAGGTAGCGGCGGTCGGCCGCGATCGCCTTGCTGTTCCAATCGACGACCGAGCCGTACTGGCCGCACAGCACGTAGATGTGGGTCGGCATGTGCTGCAGGTGACCGGCGTGCGGCGCGAGGTCGCACAGGGCGTCGGCGGCGCGCAACGCGCGCTCGGGGTGCGGCGACATCTCCATCAGGTGCAGGTACAGGTGCAGCAGCCCGGGGTGCGCGGTGGCGCCTTGGAGGTCGTGCAATGCCGTCTCCAGGACGGCCATGGCCTCGAGCGTGTCCGCGCCCTCGGCGGCCCTCCCGCTCGCCAGGTCCCACAAGGCCCAGGGCGTGCGGTTCATCAGCGCCTCGGCGAACAGCGCGCAAACGTCGAGGTCATGGGCGTGCGCTGCGTGGACCTCGCGCATCGCCCCCGCGTAGGCGTCGTTCCAGGCCGGCGCGTCGTCGAAGCCGCCGTGCGCCGGGTAGCGATGGGCCAATGCCCCGATCAGGGCTTTTTCCACCGCCGGCGTCGCCCCGCTGGCCGAACGGGCGGCAAGGGTCGCCGCGCGAGCCCGTGCGAGCGACGGCTCCCGCTCGTCGGGTTCGAAGGCGTCCCAGGCCTTGTTGTAGTTCGGCCCGAGCGCGTAGGCGATGCCCCAGTGGGCCATCGCGCAGCCGGGGTCGCTTGCCAGCGCCTGCTCGAAGCAGGCGATCGCCTCCTCGTGGTTGAAGCCGTAACACCAGTTGAGACCGCGGTCGAACCAGCGCTGCGCGTCGGGCGATGCGGTGGCGATGTCACGTGAGTAGCGGCCGAGATCGAAGTAGTCCGCCATGGTCGTTCTCTCCCGCGCGGGTGTCCCGCGCCGTTCCCGATGCCGGGCACCGGGCGCGCAGCCGTCGCGTCGCGCGATCGCCCGGGCGCATAGCCTAAACCGCGCCGCCACCGGAACAAACCCCGGCCACCGGGACGACGGCGAGCGCGTAGCGCCGCGATTGTGACTTCTCCTCGATCGCCCGCGTCTACAACTGACGGGCGCTGCCGGGCGGCGCCGTGCGCGATCGCCGCAGCCAACGAGGACAGCCGATGAACGGCGGTGAAGTCGAGAAGCTGTCGAATTCCCTGATGAACGTGCTGGACACCATCCTGGTGTTCCTGCCGAGCCTGCTGGGCGCCGTGCTGCTGGCGCTCGGCGGCTGGCTGCTCGCGCGACTGCTGCGCTCGGGCACGCGCGTCCTGGCCGAGCGGGCGTTGGAGCAACTGTCGCACCAGCGACTGGCGCGCGCCCGCGCGATCGATCCACGCACCCAGAAGTCGCTTGCCTTCCGCTCCGCGCCCACCGCGCTCGGCGCGCTGGTCTACTGGATCGTGCTGCTGTTCTTCGCCGCGGCGGCGATCGAGGCGCTGGGGCTGAGCGCCGTGTCCAGCGTGGTCGGGCTGGTCACCGCCTACCTGCCCCGCGTGCTGGCCGCGTTCGTGATCGTGCTGGTCGGCTTCTGGGCGAGCGAGTTCCTGCGCCGGATGCTGGTCCGCGCGGTCGGCGAGGTTGCTTACGCCGATCTGCTGGCCCGCGCCTTCCAGATCCTGACGCTGCTGCTGTTCCTGGTGATCGCGATCGACCAGCTCGGCATCGACAGCACCGTGCTGGTGGTCACGCTGGCACTGATCTTCGGGGCATCGCTCGGCGCCGGCGCGCTCGCCTTCGGGCTCGGCGCGCGCACGGTGGTCGCCAGCCTGATCGCGTCGCGTTACGTGCAGCGGTGCTACGCCGCGGGCGACGAGATCGCCATCGGCGAGGTGAGCGGGCGGATCCTGGAGATCAACGACACCGCGGTGGTCGTCGACTCGCCTGACGGGCGGGTGATGGTACCGACGCAACGCTTCCTGGAGGAGAACTCCTCGCTGGTGACCGCGCCGCGCGGGACGGACGATGTCGCTCGCTGACAGGCTCTGCGAGCAGTTCGTCCTGCGCCACCCGGCCGAAGCCGCGCGCCTGCTCGAGACCCTGCCGCTGGCGGACCAGACCGCATTGCTGGCGACGCTCGCCCCGCCGGCGTCCGCGCTGCTGCTTGCGAGCACGCTCGCTCGCAGCGCCGCGGCCGCCATCGAACACCTGCCGCACCCGCGAGCGGCCGAGATACTCGGGAAGATGCACACCGGGACGGCGGTCGAACTGCTGCGGCAGCTGACCGCCGACAACCTGAGCGCGGTGCTGGGCGGAATGGACACCGACGTGCGCGAGACCGTCGAGGAACTGCTCGCCCACGCACCGGACAGCGTCGGTGAGCTCGCCGACACCCGGGCGCTGGTGCTGCCCGACGATATCCCGGTACGCCAGGCCTTGCGCCGGGTGCGCGACGCCGAGCACGTGCTGAACGTGCTCCCGGTGCTCGACCGCTCGCGCCGGCTGGTCGGTACCACCACCGTACACGAACTCCTCAGCGCGAACTGGCAGCAGCCGGTGGGGCGCGTCGCGAAGGCCGATCCACCGAGCATCCGCATGCACGAACCCCAATCGGCGAGCCTCTATCACCGCGGCTGGCGGGAGCTGCCCGACCTGCCGGTGGTCGATGCCGAAGGACGCTACGTGGGCTGCGTACCCTACTCGGTGGTCGCACGGCTGCGCGAACGGCACAAGCTGGAACGTCGCGACAGCACCCTCGACACCTTGCTGACCCTGGGCGAGGCGTACTGGCGCGGACTCGCCGGACTGGTCGACGACGTCGGCTCGTCGCACGGGCGGCGGGAGACCCGCAGGGCGGCCGGGAAATGACCGCAGATCCGCGTGCGCGACTGCTCGATGCGTTCGTCGACAGCCACCCCGACGAGGTGGTGAGCCTGCTCGGCACCAGCAACGCGACCGAGATCGCGGAACTGGTTGCGCAACTGCCGGTGGTCGAAGCCTGCCGGCTGATCGAACACCTGCCCACGCAGGAGGGCGTGGCCGTGCTCGACGCCCTCGACGCGCAGCAGCGCGGCGCGCTGCTGGCCCGCCTCGACCTCACGCGCTCGGCGATCCTGCTGCGCGGCCTCGGCCCGGAGCAGCGCGAAAACTGGCTCGCCTCGGTGACGCCGGCACTGGCGGCGGAATTGCAGCAGCTGCTGAGCTATCCGCCCGGGACGGCCGGGCACCTGATGCACGCGCAACTGGTGGCCTACCCGCCGACCACGACGGTGCAGCAGGTGCTGGCGCGCCTCAACACCCTCGCGCCGCGCCAGGCCGAGGTGGTGCTGGTCGTCGACGGGGCCGGGATCCTGCGCGGGGTGCTGACCCTGCCGCAGGTGGCCGGGGCGCGGGGCAGCACGCCGCTGGGCGCGCTCCTCGGCGCCGACCCGCTACGGGTACCGGCAACGGCGCCGCAGGAAGACGTGCTGGCCGCCTTCGACGCCGCCCACATCGACCTGCTGCCGGTGGTGGACGGCAACGACCGGCTGCTGGGGGTCATCCACGCCGATGCGGTGGTGGCCGCCGCACGGGTCGACGCCAGCGCCAACCTCGCCACGCTGGTCGGCGCGAGCCGGGAGGAACGGGCGCTCTCGCCGGTGATATTCACGGTGCGCAAGCGCCTGCCGTGGCTCAACATCAACCTGCTCACCGCGTTCCTGGCCGCCGCCGTGGTCGGGCTGTTCGAAGACACCATCGCGCAGGTGACGGCGCTGGCGGTGCTGCTGCCGGTCGTCGCCGGCCAGTCGGGAAACACCGGGGCGCAGGCCCTGGCCGTGGTGATCCGTGGCCTCGCGCTGCGCGAGGTGTATCCACGCAACTGGTTGGCAGTGTGCGTCAAGGAAACCCTGGCGGCGCTGATCAACGGCGTGGCGATCGCGGTCGTCACCGCCGCCGGCGTCTACCTCTGGAGCGGCTCGCCGTGGCTGACCCTGGTGATCTTCGTGGCCATGATCATGTCCATGGTGATCGCGGGCGTCTCGGGCGCGGCGATCCCGCTGCTGCTCACCGCGTGGCGCCAGGACCCGGCGCAGGCCGGCTCCATCGTACTGACCACGGTCACCGACGTGATGGGGTTCTTCAGCTTTCTCGGGCTCGCGGCGGCGTTCGCCAGCCTGCTCTGAAACGCGCCACCGCGCGGGCGCTCAGTGTTTCGTCGGCGGTGGCTCGAGCCCCGCTGCCAGGGGACCGGACGCAGCGCCCGTCTCGTCGAAGCGGATCAGCACACGGGCGCGCTCGACACGCCGGCGGCCCATGCTCTCGACCTCGAGGCGAAATCCCGACCCGTTCACCGCATCGCCGGCCACCGGCATGCGCCCCAGGCGGTAAGTGATGAGCCCCGACAGGGTGTTGACGCTGACACCCTCGTCGACCCGCAAGCCGGTCAGGCGCTCGAGGTCCGCCAGCGGCACCCTGCCGTCCGAACCACGTTCAACAATAGACTGACGTGGGAGCGCGGTGCCGGGTCACAGGCGTCACTGTCCGCAGCCGGCGCCCGCGAGCGCTGGACAGGCCGGGCGGTTGGCGGACAATGACGCGAAGCCGGAGCAAGGAACCGACGCCCGCGCCCGGCGGTCACACCCGGGCGCCGGGGAACGACCACCGGTCCGCCCCTGCCCCATCGACCACTCGCCGCGCGGCGAAGGAGCATCCACATGAGCGAGCGTTTCGATGTCGTCATCCTGGGAGGCGGCAACGCCGGGTTCGGCGTCTCGGCGATCGCGCACGAGGCCGGGCGGCGCATCGCGTTCGTCGAGCATCGCGACTTCGGCGGGACCTGCCCCAACCGCGGCTGCACGCCGAAGAAGGTGCTGGTGGCCGCCGCGCATGCGCTGCACGAGATCGAACGG